>JAQGLH010000289.1 GCA_028293005.1 Alphaproteobacteria bacterium | reverse complement strand
CGTTGCGGACGCTGCTCGGTCTCCGCCTCGCGCGCCGCCTGCTCGAACACCACCGCTGCCGGCGCCCAGCGTTCGAGAGCAACATAGGCGAGGCCGAGGCATTGGCGGGCGAAGATGCCGCCGCCGCGAAGCCGCCAGTCATTGGCGACGGCGAGCGCGCGCTCGGGGTCCTGCTTCACCAAGGCCGCGCAGGATGCGAACAGGGCTTCGTCCGAATGCGGCGCGGCAGCAGCCGCGCGCTGGCCGGGCCGTTCGGGTTGGGCCGGCGCGACTGGCTGGGCTGCCGCTGCGGCTGCGGCAAGCGCGAGCGATGAAAGGATCAAAGGGCCTCCAGCAATTTCTCCACCGTCGCGATCAGCAATGCGATATCCTTGTCGCGCGACAGACGGTGATCGCCGTCCTTGACGAATATCGTCTGCACATCGGCTGAACGGAGCTGCCTGGCGAGCTCGAGCGCGTAGGCCCAGGGCACGGTCTCGTCCTGCTGGCCGTGGAGCAGCCGCACCGGGCGGTCGATCGCTATCGGCGCATGGAGCAGGCGCATGCTCTCGCCGCTCTCCCAGAACGCGCGGCTGGTGACACGCTCGCCGTCGACGATCCGGCCCTCGCGCAGGATCGTCATCTTCTCCTCCTGGGTGAAGGCCCAGCCGGTGTAATCGGGTGCCGCGGCGATACCGATCAGGCCGGCCACGCGATCGGGCCGCGCCAGCGCGACGTGCAGCATTAGCCACCCGCCCATCGACGATCCGACCAGCACCACCGGCCCCTCGGCGACCTGATCGACCATCGCAAGCGCATCGTCGCGCCAGTCGGCGAGGGCCTGCGCCTCGAATTCGCCGGCGCTCGCACCGACTCCGCCATAATCGAAGCGCAGCATCGCGCGGCCGTGTTGCTCGGCCCAACCGTCGAGCGCCAGCGCCTTGGTGCCCTCCATGTCCGACATATAGCCGGGCAGGAACACGATCGTGGGTCCACGGCCGGCGCGATGACGATAAGCGAGCGGACGATCGCTCGCCTGACTTCCTTCCATTCTCTTGTTCCTATCTGAAGCTTTGCTCCGCCTCTCGGGCGGGAGCTGATGCATGCGCCGGCGCGTGCGGCGGCTCGATTTCGGCTGGCTCGCGCGGGTCGAGGTCGCCTTCCCATTTCGCGACGACCACGCTGGCGACCGCATTGCCGACGACGTTGGTCGCCGAACGGCCCATGTCGAGGAAGTGATCGACCGCCAGGATCAGCAGCAGCCCTGCCTCCGGGATGTCGAAGAAGGCGAGCGTCGCGGCGATGATGACGAGGCTCGCGCGCGGCACGCCGGCAATCCCCTTGGAGGTGATCATCAGCACGAGCAGCATCGTGATTTCCTGGCCGAGGCTGAGGTCGATGCCATAAGCCTGGGCGATGAAGATCGTCGCGAAGGTCATGTACATCATCGACCCGTCGAGATTGAACGAATAGCCGAGCGGGAGCACGAAGCTGGCGATCCGCGGCGGCACGCCGAAACGATCGAGCGCTTCGAGCGTGCGCGGATAGGCCGCTTCGGACGATGCTGTGGAAAAGGCGAGCAGCACCGGCTCGCGGATATAGCGGATCAGCAACCTGATCCTCGGGCCGACGATCAGAAAGGCGGCGCCGATCAGCAGCGCCCACAGGATCGCCAGTCCCAGGTAGAAGCTGCCCATGAAATAGCCGAACGTGCTGAGGATCGTCGGGCCGCGCTCCGCCACCGTTCCGGCGACTGCAGCGAAGACCGCAATCGGGGCGAGCCGCATCACATAGTCGGTGATCTGGAGCATCACCGCCGCCAGGGCCTCGAGCGCGCGCACCAACGGCGCAGCCTTCTCGCGCACCGCCGTGATGGCCACGCCGACGAACAATGAGAAGACGACGATCTGGAGGATCTCGTTGTTGGCCATCGCCTCGATCATCGACGCCGGGACGAGATGGGTGACGAAATCCTTGAGGTTGAACGCTTCGCGCGCGACGCCGCTTGCTGCCGAGGCGTCGGGAATCGGGAAGTTCAGCCCGGCACCCGGCTGGAGCAGGTTGACGAGGACCAGCCCGAGGCTCAGCGAGACGAGGCTCGCGCCGATAAACCAGCCGACCGCGCGCAGCCCGACCCTGCCGAGCGTCGACGTGTCGCCCATGTGCGCGATCCCGACGACCAGGGTCGAAAACACCAGCGGGGCGATGATCATCTTGATCAGCCGCAGGAACAGGGTGGTGACGATCGAGAAATAACCCGCGATATCGGTTAGCCGCGCGTCGGCCGCGGCGCTGCCGTCGCCGATGCCGGCGTTGATCGCCCAGCCGGTGACGATCCCGAGCAAGAGCGCGAGCAGGATGAAATAGGTCAGGCGCTTGGCCAAGGATCGCTCTCCTGTCCGGGAAAGGGCGTAGGGAAAGGCGATTGCACGGCCAAGGTCAAGCACCCTCGGCCAAGCGGCCTTTCGCGACCACTCCGCGGGGGTGAGTCCTCATCCTGTCGGCACCTGCCCCTTGCCGCATGCGCCCCGCACGCTATGTCGTTGCGCCATGTCCGAAATGCTCAAGATACGATTGCCCGACGGCTCCTCGCGCGAGGTCGAAGCCGGCTCGACTCCCGCCGATATCGCGGCGGCGATCGGGCCCGGCCTGGCCAAGGCCGCGATCGCCGCGCGAGTCAACGGCGAGGTCCGCGACCTCAACCGGCCGTTCGAGGGCGATTCGGAGCTGGCGCTGATCACCGCGCGGGACGAGGCCGAGGCGCTCGAGCTGGCGCGCCACGATTACGCCCATGTCCTTGCCGAGGCGGTGCAGAACCTCTTCCCCGGCACCCAGGTCACCTTCGGCCCTGCGACCGACGACGGCTTCTATTACGATTTCGCACCCAAGGAGCGGCCGTTCACCGAGGAGGACCTCCCCGCGATCGAGGAGGAAATGCGGCGAATCATCGCGCGCGACGAGCCGCTGGTGCGTGAAGCGTGGAGCCGCGACCAGCTGATCGCCCACTTCACCGCGCAGGGCGAAAGCTTCAAGGCGGAATGGGCGGCCGGGCTTCCGGAAAACGAGGAGCTCACCGTCTACCGCGCCGGCGACTGGCTGGACATGTGCCGCGGCCCGCACCTCCCCTCGACCGGCAAGCTCGACCCGCAAGCGTTCAAGCTGACCCGCGTCTCGGGCGCTTACTGGCGCGGCGACCAGCGCAACGCGATGCTGTCGCGCATCACCGGCACCGGCTGGCTCAACAAGAAGCAGCTCGAGGCGCATCTGCTGCGGCTCGAGGAAGCGGCCAAGCGCGACCATCGCAAGCTGGGCCGCGAGATGGACCTTTTTCATTTCCAGGAGGAGGCGGCCGGCTCGATCTTCTGGCACGCCCCGGGCTGGACGCTCTACCAGGCGCTCGAGCAATATATGCGTCGCCGGCTTGACGCCGCGGGCTACGACGAAGTCCGCACGCCGATGGTCTACCACAATAAATTCTGGGTGACCTCGGGCCATTGGGAGAAGTTCCGCGAGAATATGTTCGTCATTCCCGACGAGCGTCCCTCGACCGAGCCGGGCCAGCCTTTGATCTCGGGCGATCCGATCTACATGGCGCTCAAGCCGATGAACTGCCCGGCGCACATCCAGATCTTCGACCAGGGCATCAAGAGCTACCGCGACCTGCCGGTGCGGATGGCGGAGTTCGGCAATTGCCACCGCAACGAGCCGCACGGCGCGCTGCACGGGCTGATGCGCGTCCGCCAGTTCGTCCAGGACGACGCCCACATCTTCTGCCGCGAGGACCAGGTCCTCGCCGAATCGATCCTGTTCATCAACCTGCTGCGGCGCGTCTATCAGGATCTCGGCTTCACCGACTGGTTCGTGCGGCTCGCCACCCGTCCAGACGTCCGCGCCGGCTCCGACGAGGTCTGGGACCGCGCCGAGGCAGGGCTCGAGGCCGCGCTCCAAGCGGTTGGCCTCGAATTCCAATGGGCTCCCGGCGAAGGCGCCTTCTACGGGCCGAAGATCGAATTCCACCTGCGCGATGCGATCGGGCGGAGCTGGCAGTGCGGCACCCTCCAGCTCGACTTCGTGCTGCCCGAGCGGTTCGACATTTCCTATGTCGGCGAGGACGGCGAGAAGCACCGGCCGGCGATGCTCCATCGTGCGATCGTCGGCTCGATGGAGCGCTTCATCGCGATCCTGCTCGAAAATTACGCCGGCAAGGTGCCGCTGTGGCTCGCGCCGACCCAGGCGGTGGTCGCGACGATCGTCTCGGACGCCGACGATTATGCGCTCGAGGTGCTCGAGGCGCTGAAGGCGGCCGGCATCCGCGCCGAAGCCGATCTTCGCAACGAGAAGATCAATTACAAGGTGCGCGAGCACAGCATCGCCAAGGTCCCCAATTTGCTGGTGCTCGGCAAGCGCGAGGCGGAGGAGCGCACCGTCGCGCTGCGCCCGCTCGGCACCGACGCGCGCCAGGAAGTGCTCGGCCTCGATGAGCTGATCGAGCGCCTGGCGGCCGAAGCCACGCCGCCGGATCTGCGGATTTAGATCCACCCGGCATCGGGTTGGGGACCGCGCACGGTGCGGTGGAGGGGCTGCACGGCCGCAGCCAACACCCTCTCCCAACCCTCGTCCCCCGAGGCGAGGGGGCTTTAGAGGTCAGCCCCGCGCGCAAAAGCAACAAGTCGATCACAAAATCCGCGTAGGCGCCGACACGTCTTTTCTTTGACGTCGCAACTCACTACGTCAGGAGACTCATAGGTTTAGGAGAAACAGCTATACGTCCCCCTCTCGTTCGGCGCCCGCAGGCGCCGCCAATGAACGGCCCCCGCTTCAACGAGTTCATCGTTTCGCCCAAGGTGCGCGTGATCGATGAGAATGGCGAAAACCTCGGAGTCATGCTGACGCAGGAGGCGATGGAGCAAGCCAATTCCGTCGGTCTCGACCTGGTCGAGGTCTCGCCGAATGCGGATCCGCCCGTCGCCAAGTTCCTCGACGTCGGCAAATATAAATACGAGGCCCAGAAAAAGGCCAAT
>JAQGLH010000271.1 GCA_028293005.1 Alphaproteobacteria bacterium | reverse complement strand
GCCTGGCAGCCGGACACGTCGATCCATCAGGGCGCCGCGACGATGACGGGCGGTTGGATGCTGATGGCGCATGGTGTGCTCAACGGCGTCTACGACTGGCAGGAAGGTCCGCGCGGCGGTGAGAAATTGTTCGTTTCGGGCATGATGATGGCGCTCGCGCGGCGCGATCTCCCGAGCGGCGATGCGCTCCAGCTCAAGGCAATGGTCAGCCCTGATCCACTGATGGGCAAGCGCGGCTACCCCCTTCATCTCGCGTCCGGCGAGACGGCCAATGGCGTCGATCCGCTGATCGACCGCCAGCACCCTCACGATCTCTTGATGGAACTGTCGGCGAGCTACAGCCTCAAGCTCGGCGAGCGGTCGAGCCTCTTCCTGTACGGCGGCCTTCCCGGCGAGCCGGCGTTCGGCCCCCCTGCTTTCATGCATCGCATGTCGATCATGGACAGCCCCGAAGCGCCGATCAGCCATCACTGGCTCGATTCGACGCTCATCACATTCGGGGTGGTGACGGCGGGGCTCGTCCTCGACCGGCTCAAGATCGAAGGATCGCGCTTCAATGGCCGGGAACCCGACGAGCATCGTTACGACATCGAGACCGGCAAGCTGGACTCGACCGCGGTGCGGGTCTCGTTCAATCCCGCATCGCAAGTGTCGCTTCAGGCGAGCTGGGCGCGCTTGAAAAGCTCCGAGCAGCTCGCGCCAGGCGAAAACCAGACGCGCTGGTCTGCGAGCGGCATCTATACGCGCCGCTTCGGGGAGAAAAAATGGTGGTCGACCACCTTGGCCTGGGGCCGCCGCTCGAGCGAGCACGACAGCTTCGATGCCTTGGTGATCGAAAGCGCCGTCGGCCTGAAGCAATGGACGCTGTTCGCACGCGCCGAATATACCGAGAACAACGAACTATCGTTCGCCGCCGGCCATCACGGGCCCGCATTCAAGGTCGGCAAGCTCTCGATCGGGGCGGTGCGCGACTTCCGCGTCGTCGATCATGTCGCGTTCGGAGTCGGCGGGTTGGTCGCGCTCGCCCTGGTCCCGAGGCAGGTCGACGCGCTCTATGATGGCGATCCGAAGGGAGCGATGGCTTTCGTCCGGCTCAAGCTCGACTAGGATCGGCTGATCGGCAGTGCGTGTCGGCGCCAGGCGGAGAGAACAGGATTGCCGCTTCGGCCCGATCCGCGCGGACGGCAACCGTGGAGCGTGCAGCAATGGTGGACAGGGCTGGATTCGAACCAGCGTACGGGAAACCCGGGCAGATTTACAGTCTGCTGCCTTTAACCACTCGGCCACCTGTCCGGAGGCGCCTCGAAGGACGCCGCCCAAATGGCGAAAGGGTCCCCCGCTGTCAACGCGGGTGGCTCACCAAATATCGGCGACCATATGGGCAAAGGCGAGCCAGGCCGGGCTGTGCATGATCGCGACCCGCAGTAGCTGGCTCGCGACCAGCGCGCCGCCACCCCAGATCCACACCTTGTGGACCGTCCCGCGGGTCAGCCGATCATGGATGATTCCGGCAACGATGATCAGATCGGGGCCGAGGTAGAAAGAGACCGGCGCGGTCGCGGCGACCATCGCAAACGGAAGCCGCCCGACCGCCGCTTCGAGGATCGCCGCGCTCGAAAGCAGCATCAGCCGCTTGTGGGTTTCAGCGTCGCGGCGCAGCAGGATCGCGAGCAGCACGATCGGCCCGAACATCTGCATCGAGAAGAAGGTGATCGAATAGAAAGCAAACGGATCGCCGAGCCCTCGATAGCCATGCTCGATCGCATCGATCGCCGCGAGATTGCCGAGCAGCCAGACCGACGCCGCGGTGGCCGCGCCGAACCAGCCGAGGCTGCGATGCAGCGCCACCTTGCGCACCGCGACCAGCGCCGGCTGGATCGCGCCGATCAGGATCCACAATGTGAAGGCGACCGCATGGATGTGAAGCAGCAAGGTCATGCGCGGCATCCGCGCAGGCGCCTCGATCCAATGCGACAGGTAATATGTGCGCGCGAAGCCGGCGAAGGTCGTCGCCGCGATCACGGCGCCCATCGCCGTGTAGAACAGCCGGTCACGCCGGTCCGCCGTCAAGGTTCGTGTCGCCACTCCTGGCCTCCAATGGCGGTTCGATCGGCGGGCTCGGCCCACGAGCGTGCGAAACGATGTTACCCTAAGATGTTCCGGCCTTGCCAGCGGCTCGGGGGAAAGCCATGCACGCGCGATGCGCCGCAAAGCCCGCCAGGCCAGCAAGCCCGAGAACCGTCCGCGCCTTTGGGGCCGGCACGCGGTCGCGGCTGCGCTCGCCAATCCGCAACGCAGCATCGTCCGCATCTCGGTGACGCACGAGGCAGCGGCGGCGTTCGATTTTCCGCCCGGTGTTCCGGTAACCTATGCCGATGTGGCCGATCTCGGCCGGCTCGTCCCGCGCGACGCGCCGCACCAAGGGGTCGTCGCCGACGTCGAGAAGCTCCCCGAGCTTTGGCTCGGCGACTTGATCGACGGTGCGCCCGAGGGACGGCCGCTGCTGGTGCTCGACCAGGTCACCGACCCCCATAATGTCGGCGCGATCCTGCGCTCGGCGGCGGCGTTCGACGCGCTCGGCATCGTCACCCAGGATCGGCATGCGCCGCCGGAATCCGGCGCGCTCGCCAAGGCCGCGAGCGGTGCGCTCGAGACGGTGCCGTGGGTCCGGGTCGTCAATCTTTCACGCGCGCTCGACGAGATCGCCGAGGCCGGTTTCTGGCGCATCGGCCTTGCCGGCGAAGCCGAGATGAGCCTCGCCGAGGCGGTCGGGCCGCCGCGGGTCGCGCTGGTGCTGGGCGCCGAAGGCGAAGGCATGCGGCACAACACCCAGCTCCATTGCGACGCGCTGGCTCGCCTGCCGATCAGCGAGCGGATGGAAAGCCTCAATGTCTCGAATGCGGCGGCAATCGCGCTCTACGCGGTTGCGGCGGCGCGGGAATGATCCACAACCTTCATTGCAAGGGGCTTTCGAGCCCAGCTAGCCGAACCGGCTGTTGCCCATAAAGGTCGCGCGCGGGCGGCTCTAATCCTCGGGGGCGATCGTCACGCGCATGCCGTCGAGCGCGGCGCTGAACGGCACCTGGCACGACAGGCGGCTGTTCGGCTTGCGGTGATCGGAGCTGTCGAGCAGATCGTCCTCGTCGCCGCTCATCTCCGGCAATTTGTCGGACCATTGCTCGTCGACATGGATGTGGCAGGTCGCGCAGGAGCAGCAGCCGCCGCACAAGGCGAGCAGCTCGTCGATACCGTTGTCGCGGATCACTTCCATGACACTGAGGCCGTCCTCGCCCTCGACGGTCTTTTCCTCTCCATCCCGAGTGACGATGGTAAGCTTGGCCATGGTGTGTCCTGTCCCCTGACGAAAAAAGTACGGTCGCGCTGCGCTATGCTAGGCAGGCGTGCGTAAATCAAGCGAGGGCTATGTTGGGTATCCAGGCGGACGCATTGAGGAAATCGATCGATGCGCTGGCGGATCGCGAGCCCGCGTTCGCGGCGGCGGTCGCGCGCGCCGGTTATCCCGAACCGCGGATCAGCGAACGCGGCTACGTCACCTTGCTGCGCACGATGGTCGGCCAGCAGGTCAGCGTCCACGCGGCGCGATCGATCTGGGCGAAGCTCGAGGCGGCGGTCGGCGGCGCCTCCGATCCGACCAATCTGATCGCCGCGCCCGAAGAGGCGCTGCGCGGCGCCGGTCTTTCGCGCCAGAAGATCTCTTATGCGCGCAGCCTCGCCGAGGGCGTCGTTTGCGGCGAGCTCGACCTCGCCAACCTCCCCGCCGACGACGAGCAGGCGATCGCGCAGCTCGTCCAGATCAAGGGCATCGGCCGCTGGTCGGCGGAAATCTATCTGTTGTTCGCCGAAGGCCGTCCCGACGTCTGGCCGGCTGGCGATCTTGCCGTCCAGATCGAGGTCGGCCGC
>JAQGLH010000255.1 GCA_028293005.1 Alphaproteobacteria bacterium | reverse complement strand
GGTCCGGGTGCGGAACAGCGCCGCCAGCCGTTGGCGCAGCTTGGGCCACTGCGCCTTGTCCTTGCGCACCGCCAGCCAGTCTTCGGTGCGGGCAAATTCGGGGTCGTCGCTCAGCCCCAGCCGCTCGAGCAGCAATGCATAGAATTGGTTTTCCATCGACGCGATCGAGACGAAGCGGTTGTCGCGCGTCTCATAGACTCCGTACCAATGAGCGCCGCCGTCGACGATATTGGCCTCGCGGCGATCCTCCCACGTTCCGGCCGCCATCAGGCCATGGAAGATGGTCATCAGGACATTGGCGCCGTCCATCATGGCGCAGTCGACCACTTGCCCTTTCCCGGTCCGGAACGCGTGGAGCATGGCCGACACCATGCCGAACGCCAGCATCGTGCTTCCGCCGGCAAAGTCACCGAGCAACGCCAGTGGCGGGACCGGCGTCTGCGCGGTCCCGATCGCGTGCAGCGCGCCCGTCAAAGCGATATAATTGATGTCGTGGCCTGCGAGCTGCGCGTTGGGCCCATCCTGGCCCCAGCCGGTCAGCCTTCCATATACCAGCTTCGGGTTGTCGCGCAGCAAGTCGTCGGGTCCAATGCCGAGCCGCTCGGTCGTCCCGGGCCGGAAGCCTTCGATGAAGCCGTGAGCATCGCGGCTGAGCGCGCGAACCGCCTCGATCCCCTCGCCGGACTTGAGATCCAGCGCGACGATCTTGCGCGATCGCAGCAACGGATCGCGCTCGGCCGGTCGGGTGCCGGGCCGCTCGACCCGGATAACCTCGGCGCCGTGATCCGCCAGCATCATCGCCGCGAACGCGGTCGGCCCGAGACCGGCGAGCTCCACGACCTTCAGTCCCGCCAGTGGGCCGCTCATGTCATCCTCCCGGGGTCATTTATCGATTCAAGCAAACCAAGACTGTGCCCCGCGCCGCGCCAGTGCAAGGAAGGAGCGGCTTTAGTTCATCTGACGAACATCACTCAGCGCCTGCTTGTGGCTGTTCCGAGAATCTGAAACGCTGCGCTCAATCCGGGTGGGTCGGCGTTTCGCTGCTTCTGTTCGGAATGGCGATGGCCGCGCGCAAGACGCTGCTGCGCTTCACCGATTGCACCTCCGGTTGCGGTCGCGTGAATAGGAGAGGAAGAAATGCCGAACCGACAGCCGTCGCAGCGACTGCCCGAAGCGCCGTCGCTGCTTGCCGGCATCAAGGCGCTCGAATTGCAAATTCGGGCCGCCGCCGACCGGATCGAAGAGGAAAGGTGCCTGCCCGATGATCTCGTCGAGGCGCTGCGTGCGACCGGGCTTTTTCGGGCGACATGGCCGCGATCGATGGGCGGCCTCGAGCTTGATCCGCTGACCCAGATCGAGGCGCTCGAGGAGCTATCGCGCTACGATGGCGCGGTCGGCTGGGTCGGGACGTTCGCCGCGATCAGCGGCCTGCTCGCGGCGCACCTCGATCCGGTCGGCGCGAAGGAATTGTTCGCCAGCCCCGATGTCGTCTCGGCCGGGAGCTATGGCCCGATGGGCCGCGCCGAACGCGTCGAGGGCGGCTATCGGGTGAACGGCAAATGGAGCTTCGGCAGCGGCTGCCGCCATTCGGACGTGATGTCGGCGGGCTGCTTCGTCACCGTAAACGGCGAGATCAATCGTCTCGCCGATGGCCAGCCCGAATATCGGGTCGCGATGTTCCCCAAGAGCAGCGCCGCTGTCGATCTCGGCAGCTGGCAGGTGTCGGGAATGCGCGGCACGGGCAGCCATGATTACCGCCTGACCGATTTGTTCGTGCCCGAGCGCCACACCTTCGACGACCTCGATCCGCCCCACCACCCGGGGCCGCTATATGCGTTCGCGCCTTTGTTCCTCTACTCGCACGTGACGATGCCGCTCGGCATCGCGCGCTCGGCGATGGATTACATCTACGCGCTTGGCGACAGCAAAAAGGTGGTGCCGGCGATGGCGCTGCTCAAGGAGCATGGCGACGCACACGAGGCCGTCGCCAAGGCCGAGGCGGCGCTGCGTTCGGCGCGCTCCTGGGTCTACGACGTCATCGGGGATCTGTGGGAGACCTTGTGCCGGGGCGACGCGCCGTCGGCGGAGCAGCGCTCGCTGTTCCGGCTGTGCCAGGTTCACGTGACGCATGTCGCCAAGGACGTCGTGCTGCAGATGTACGATGTCGCCGGATCGAGCGCGATCCAGCAGAAGAGCCCGATCGATCGGCTGCTGCGCGATATCATGACGGTCTCCGCGCACCGCATCGTCCAGACCAGGATGTATCGCCCCTCGGGCAAGATGCTGTTTGGCCTGGAGGTCAAGAACGACCGCCTGTTCTGATCGCGGCAACCGCCAGTTTGGCCATCCATCCATGGCCATCATCTTTGGAGAGTTATGATGTCGACCGGACCTTTGTTGTACGAGAAGCGCGGGCACATCGCCTACATCACCTTCAACCGTCCGGAAGCGCGCAACGCGCTGACTCCGGAGATGTTCTGCAAGCTGGCCGACGCCTGGACCGACTTCGCGGCGGACGATCAGATGCGGGTGGCGCTGGTCACTGGGGCGGGCGACAAGGCCTTCACCGCCGGAGCCGATCTGCGCGTGACCTTGCCGTTGATCACGGGTGCGCGCAAACCCGAGGACGAGTGGGACCATCGGTTCCACAGGGAAGAGCACGAGCTGACCAATTGGGCGATGCTCAAGAACCGCCCGCTCTACAAGCCGATCGTCGCCGCGGTGAACGGCGCCTGCATCGGTGCCGGGTCGGAGATGCTCCAGGCGATCGACATAAGGATCGCGGGCGAAGGTGCGTTTTTTGCCGTCAACGAAGTCGCATTGGGGATCATGCCGGGTGGCGGCTCCGCGGTGCGGCTGGCGCGGCAGGTCCCGTTCTGCAAGGCGATGGAGGTGCTGCTCACCGGTGCGCGGTTCGACGCCCAGGAGGCCTATCGGATGGGCTTCGTCAACGAGGTCGTGCCGGCGGACCAGGCGGTCGCGCGCGCCGAGCATTTCGCGCAGCTGATTGCGGCGAACAGCCCGATGGCGGTGCAGAAGACCAAGGAAACCGTTTGGCGCGGGGTCGCGCTGTCGTGGGAGGAAGCCTGGAAGCTCGAGGCGGAGAATTTCGCCGCGGTGAGCAACAGCGAAGATGCGCAGGAAGGCGCGCGGGCTTTCGTCGAAAAGCGCGCGCCGGTCTTCAAGGGACGCTGATCATAGCCATCGCGCATCGAGCATGACGGCAAGGGGAAGAGAATAAGATGCACGACAAGGCTGGAGCGGGGCGGCGCGAGGAAGGCTGGGCGAAAGGCATCGAGGCGATGATGCGGCCGCGCTCGGTCGCGATTATCGGCATGTCCTCCAAACCCGGCACGCCGAGCGCGAACGTTCTCTACAATCTGCTCGGCGATGGCTACGACGGCGAGGTTCATCTCGTCGGCCGCAGCGGCGGCACGATCCAGGGGCTGCCCTGCCTGACCGGCGTCGATCAATTGCCGTTCGGCATCGACGTCGCGATCATGGTCGTTGCCGCCAATGCCGTGCGCGAGACAGTCGAGGCGTGCATCGCGCGCGGCGTCAAGAGCGCGGTCTGCTTCGCCTCCGGCTTCGCCGAGACCGGCGACGAAGGGCGCCGCGAGCAGGAGGAGATCGGGCGCATCGCCCGCGAAGCCGGTTTGCCCTTCGTCGGGCCGAATTGCGTCGGCTATTACAATTATATCGACGCGTTCCAGGCGATGCTCGCGCCGTCGCACAAAATCGTCAAAATGAACCCCGGGATCGGGCGGACTTTAGCGGTGGTGACGCAAAGCGGCGGTATCGGCCATCACACCACGCTGACCCTCAGGTCGCGCGGCGTGGCCGTCTCCTATATGGTCACCACCGGCAACGAGGCGCATCTCGGCCTTCCGGATTTCATCGACTGGCTGATCGACCAGGAAACCGCCAGCGCGATCGTCTGCTACGCCGAGCAGATTCG
The DNA here is from genome assembly GCA_028293005.1 of Alphaproteobacteria bacterium. The sequence goes on along the minus strand of JAQGLH010000255.1, from coordinate 2,733 downwards.
CCGCCCCGCCGACATGATCGCGGTGGCCGAACGCGCGCGCCGCTGCGGCAAGCCGATCATCCTTTATCATCCCGGCCATAGCGCCCGGGCGCGCACGCAGACGGCTTCGCACAGCGGAGCGTTGGTCAAGGATTATGCGGCGATGCGCACCATTGCCGAAGACAGCGGTGTGCTGATGGTCGACACGCTCGAGGAGCTGATCGACGTCGGCCAGCTCGTCTGGCGCTATCCAGAGCATGACGGCAAAGGCCTTGGCGTGGTCACCGGCTCGGGCGCGATCAGCGTCATCGCGGCCGATTATGCCGACACCCTCGGGGTCGATCTGCCGCCGATGTCGCCGGCAACCGTCGAGACGATCAAGGCCCAACTCCCTGATTATATGACGATCCGCAACCCGCTCGACCTCGGTACCAGCATCGCGTGGGAGCCCGACGTGATCCGGATCGCGACCGATGCGGTGCTCGCCGACCCCGCGTTCGGCAGCGTGCTCGTCTCCAATCCCCATGTCCCTCCTCCAATCGGCACGACCTGGGCGCAAGGCGCGGTCAGCCACACCAGCGCGAAGCCGCTGGTGTACGTGATTCATGACGAAGACGTGCCACTGCCTGAGGAGGATGCTCGCATCCTGCGCAGCAACGACATGGTCGTGATGCGCTCGCCCGAGCGGGCGATGCGCGCGTTGGCGCGTTTGACCGAATTTGCACGGCGTCGCCTCAACTGGTCCGAGCGGCCCGAGCCGCAGCCGTTCGCAGATCTTCCCGCGCTCGGCCGCGGACCGCAGCCCGAATGGCTCGGCAAGCAGCTTCTCGCGAGGATCGGCATAAAGGTTCCTGAAGGCGGGCTTGCGCGATCGCCCGAAGAGGCGGTGGGGATCGCCGCGCGCATCGGCTATCCGGTGGCACTCAAGGCGCAATCGGCGGCGCTTGCGCACAAGAGCGAGGCCGGCGGGGTGTTGCTCGACATTGCCGACGACGCCGCTGCCCGCACCGGCTGGGCGACCTTGCATGCGAACGTCGCCAAGGCGGCGCCTGGTCTCGAGCTCGACGGGGTGCTGGTCGAGAAGATGGGCGGCCGCGGGCTCGAATTGGCGGTCGGCGCCCGGCGCGATCCGCAATGGGGCCCGGTGCTGCTGATCGGCATGGGCGGGATCTGGATCGAGGCGCTGGGCGACGTCCGCCTGCTCGCGCCGACCTTGCCCGAAGCCCAGATCGTGGAGGAATTCCAGAAGCTCAAGGGCGCCAAATTGCTGCGCGGGTTCCGCGGCTCGCCGCCGGTCGATGTCGCGGCGGCCGCCGCGATCGCGGCGGCGATCGGGCGGCTCATGGTGACGAGACCCGATATCGTCGAGATCGACGTCAATCCGGTGATCGCTTACCCCGAAGGGGATGGGGCGACGGCACTCGATGCGTTGATCGTCGTGAACGATGCCGGAAGTTAGTGGTGGACGTAATCGGTTCGGCGGAACATGTTCGAAGATCCGTTTCTCGGCGATGGCCGAATGGAGATAAAGACAGATCCGGCGTGAGGCGACCGGGCAAATCGGGGGAGGGAAGGGGTTGAAATTTCCCACGTTCGCTTATGCTGCTCCGGAGACATTGGATGAGGCTGTCGACCTCCTCGCCGAGGACCCTGACGCGCGCGCGCTCGCCGGCGGACAATCGCTGATGCCGATCATGGCGTTGCGGATGGCAGCGCCAACCATGCTCGTCGACCTCGACCGGGTCTCGGGTCTCAAGTCGAGCGTGGCCGGTGAAGAATCGCTCCGCATCGGCGCGATGGTGACGCATGCCGAAAATGCGCGGTCGTTCGACATCTGGGCGCGGCTGCCGCTGATCTCGCGGGCCTTGCACCATGTTGCGCACCAGGCGGTCAGGAACCGCGGCACGTTCGGCGGGAGCCTCGCGCATGCCGATGCCGGCGCTGAAATGCCGCTCGTCGTTGCAGCGCTCGATGGCACGATGCTGCTGCGCGGCCAAGGCTACGAACGAGCGGTCGCCGCGCCGGACTTTTTCCTCGGTCATTATACGACGGCGATCGAGCCCGGCGAACTGCTGGTCGCGGTCGATCTTCCCTACACCCAGCTAATATGGGCGTTCGAGGAAGTCGCCCGCCGACGCGGCTACCTTGCTCTTGCCATGGCCGCGGTCGGTGTCCGCATCGAGGATAATGCGTGCGTCGAAGCCCGGGTGATGCTGGGCGGGGTGAGCGACCGTCCGGTCAGCGCGCCCGCGGCGGAAGCTTATCTCGTCGGCCGCGAGTTGAGCGAGGCGGCCGCACGCGAGGCGGGCCGGCTTTCTGCCGATGGTCTCGACGCCCGATCCGATACCAACGCCGATGCCGCCTACCGCCGATCGGTGATCGCAGTGCTGGTCAGGCGAGCGATCATGCGGCTCGCGAGGGGAGAGATTTGATGCGTCGCGCGGACTCACACGGCGCGCTCGAAACCGTCGCGACCGTCAACGGAGAGGAGCGCCGGTTCAGCGTCCTGCCGCGCGCCAGCCTCGCCGACGCTCTGCGCGAAGAGCTTGGCCTGACCGGCGTCAAGGTCGGATGCGAGCACGGCATCTGCGGCACGTGCACGATCCTCGTCGACGGCGTGCCGGCACGCTCGTGCCTGATGCTCGGCGTCCAGGCGCACGGCAGGACGATCCGGACGGTGGAAGGCATGATTGGCGAAGGCGGAGGCGACGGCAGGACGCTGCACGCGTTGCAGGACGCCTTCCATCGCCACCA
>JAQGLH010000249.1 GCA_028293005.1 Alphaproteobacteria bacterium | reverse complement strand
CGGGCAGCAAGGTCCAGCCGTCGCGATCGAGATCGGCGGCCGCCGCTCCCCAGTCGATCGCGGCGACACGGGCGTCGTTGTCGCTCACATCGAGTCCTCCAGAATGACCGGCCGCGGCTTGCGATCGACGCCGCAGCGACCGCGCGGCCCGAGGAGGAGGATCTCCGGCGACGCCGGCATCCGCGCCATGTCTTTCTGCTGCGTCATCGCGCCATCGTCCTGGCTGAATGGCATGTCCGCCGCGCCCCGCTTCTTGCTTTCAAACTGGAGATATGTGTCCCGCGGGCAGAAGCGGCCGGATCATCGCAGCACCGGCGCTTCGCCGGGGAACGAGCAGCGCGAAGACTGCCGTCGGCGCGGGCCGATCGCGGTGGCGATGCTCACAGCGACAGGCGCTTGAACAGCCGTTCGGGAATGGCGCGGATGATCGCCATGATCAGCCGCCAGCGGCCGTGGACATAGATAACGTCGCGGCGCTTCTCCTGCGCCTCGACGATCGCGCGCGCCACGTCATCCGGCTGGGCGGTCAGAGCCGGCGGCAGCTTCAAGCCGGCGGTCATCTGGGTCGCGACGAAGCCGGGTTTGACAGTCAGGACGTGGAGGCCCGCCTTGGCGTGCGCGTTGCGCAGGCCGGAGAGGAAGGCGGTAAGGCCGGCCTTGGCCGATCCGTAGATGAAGTTAGACCCGCGGCCGCGGTCGCCGGCGACCGAGCTGATGCCGATGATACAGGCGTTCGGCAAGCCAGCCATGACCCTTGCCGCTGCGAGGAGGTAACGCGCGGGCCCGGCATAATTGCTGTCCATGACGGCCGCGGCGCTGGGGTCGTCGCTCGCCGAACGGGTCTGGTCTCCAAGCAAACCTACGACCATCACGACCGTGCCTGGCACCTCGCCGAGCGCAGCGAAGAAGGCGTCCGGCGCGCCGTCGGTCGCATCGAACGAGACGGCGCGGACGCTGCCGCCGCTGCGCAACTCGAGATCGCGCCGGTCGGCTTCGATATCGCCGCGTGCTGCAAGGATGACGGCACAACCCAGCGCGGCATAGGCACGGGCAAGCGCCCGCCCGATGTCCGACCGGGCACCGAGGATGAGGACGGGGGAAGCGATCATTCAGATTTCCAGCCGGCGCGAGAGGAGCGATGAGAAATGACGATCGAGCCGGTAGCGGCGCCGCACCGCCCGAAAAGCCTCCAGCCGCGGATAGCCCGCCGCGAAGTCATCCGCGGCGGTGCGGGCATCTTTGGCCAGATAGATCCGCCCGCCATGTTCACGAGTAATCGCGTCGAGGCGATCGAGCAGCGCGAGGTTTGAAATATTGGCCGGAAAATCCAGCGCCAGCGTATAGCCCTCCATCGGGAAGCTCAGCATTCCGAACGACTGCCCCCCAAAGCGTTTCAGCACCGCCAGGAACGAGGCCTCCCCGGCCGCAGCGATCGCGGTCAGCAACTTGGTCATCCCCGCTTTGCTTTCGGCAAGCGGGAGCACGCATTGATATTGGACGAAGCCCCCGCGGCCGTAAATCCGGTTCCAGTCGTGGATGGCGTCGAGCGGATAAAAATAACGATCGATGTCGACGATCGCGGCGCCGGGTTTATGAGCCGCATAATAGAGGCGGTTGAAGATCCGAACCGCTGGGCGACTGAGCGCGAGCGCCGGAAAATCGATCGGCACCCGTTTCGGGCGCCGGACAGCCCGTGCCAGCGGCGCGGCGCGGCGCGGCGCCGGCAACTCGTCCGGGAGCGCATGCTCGCCGAGCAGTATGACCGAGCGCCCGAGGTCAGGCCCCGCTGCGAGGCAGTCGATCCACGCGACGGAATAGGTCCATTCAAGCGATTCATCCAACAGCGCGAAGGCGTGAGCCAGGTTCGGCGCGCGCCTGGTCTGCTGGCGCACGGACGCGGTTTCGACCTCGAGCAGGCGGAAACAGGCGCGAGCAATCGCGCCCGTTAGGCCCATGCCGCCGCAGGTGGCGGCGTAAAGATCGGCATTTTCGCCGGCCGAACAGCGCAGCACGCTGCCGTCGCCGATCGCGAGGTCGAGCCACTCCACATGCTCGCAGAAGGAGCCGGCACCGTGGTGGTTCTTGCCGTGCACGTCGCTGGCGATCATGCCGCCGATGGTGACGAGCTTGGTGCCGGGGGTCACCGGCGGGAACCATCCACGCGGCAGCATCACGTCGATCAGCTCGGCGAGCAGCAGCCCGCCTTCGCACACCAAGAGGCCGGTATCCGGATCGAAGTCGATCAGACGGTCAAGGCGGCGGCCTTCGATCGTCGCGGCCGGGTTGAGGCTCGCGTCGCCGTACGAGCGTCCATTGCCCCGCACGATCGCCTCGGGCAATCCGTCGAGCGCGCGCAACAGCGCGGGCGCGTCACCCGGCGTCAGGACATTGCATTCCGCCACCGGATAGCGTCCCCAGCCGGACAGGCGCATGCGGGCTGTGCTCAGATCGACACCGCGATGATCGCCGCCACGGCGAGGCCGGTCAACCAGCTCACCCGGTCGGTGAGCGCGAAAATGACCGGATCGTCGTGGAGGAGGTTTCGATTGCACAGGATCAGCACCCGGCTGATCCAGTAGAGGATCAAAGGGCAGATCAGCCACCTGCGCATCGGGTTGGT
>JAQGLH010000246.1 GCA_028293005.1 Alphaproteobacteria bacterium | reverse complement strand
CACTGATCCAGCGCGGGCTCCACGAGACGCTGCAGCGGCTGATCGAGGAGAATGCGACCCTCGACCGCACCATCGCGCAGCAATTCCGTTTTCCCTGATGCGCCTGACCGTCGCCTACACCACCGTCTATCATTATGCCGAGCCGACGCGGCGCGTGATCCAGCTGCTGCGCGTCACCCCGCTCAGCTTCACCGGCCAGAACGTGCTCGATTGGCGGATCGACGTCGATTGCGACGCGCAATTGCGCGAAGGGCGCGACGGCTTCGGCAACGTCACCCACATGCTCTATGTCGACACGCCGGTCCGCGACCTCCGGATCGCGGTCGCCGGGCGGGTGCTGACCGAGGACAGCGCTGGTCTGGTCAGGGGCCTGGTCGACGATCTCCCCGCCGCGGTGTTCAGGCGCTCGACGCCGCTGAGCGAGTCCGGTCCGGCGCTCGACCGCTTCGCAGCGGAAATCGCGGGCAAGGGCGGCGCCCCGCTCGACCAGCTGCATCGCCTGAGCGCGCGCATCCACTCCACCATGGGGTTCGATACCGAAGCCACCGCGGTCGAGACCGCCGCCGAGGAGGCCTATGCGGCGGGGCACGGAGTCTGCCAGGATTTCGTCCATATCTTCCTCGCGGTCGCGCGGCGCCTCGGCCTCCCGGCACGCTATATTTCCGGTCATCTGCTGCGCCGGGACGGTGCCCATGTCCAACCGGCGGCGCATGCGTGGGTGGAAGCCTGCGTCGAGGATCTCGGCTGGGTGGCGTTCGATCCGACCAACGGCATCAGCACCGACGATGCCTATATCCGCGTCGCCTGCGGGCTCGATTACCGCGACGCCGCGCCGATCGCGGGCGCGCGTTCAGGTGGCGGAACCGAGCAGCTGTCGGTAGAGGTCGCCGTGCGCGCTGCGAACATGCAGTCGCAGTGGCAGGTTCAAGGCTGACTGTGTACCTCATGACTTATTGTCTCGGAATGCTCCTCGACGCGGGGCTGGTAATGATGGCGGACACGCGCACCAACGCCGGCGTCGACAACGTCTCCTCCTATCGCAAGCTGCACGTGCTCGCCAACGAACCCGGCCGGCAGATCTTCGCGGCGACCGCGGGCAATCTCTCGGTCACCCAGACGGTGATCAGCCTGATCCGCGAAGGCCTGCCCGCGGGCGAGGGCATCGCCTCGGATACAGGGATGACCCGCACGCTTGCGGATGTGACGTCGATGTTCCGCGCCGCGCAACTGGTCGGCGAGGCGCTGCAGATTGCGAACCGCTCGGTCGGCGAAGCGCTCGAATCGATCAACATCGCCGGCGCGTCGACCCTGCTCGTCGGCGGCCGCGTCGGCCGCGGTCCGCCGTCGCTGTTCCTGATCTACGAGGCCGGCAATTTCATCGAATGCCAGCGCGAGGTGCCGTTCTTCCAGATCGGCGAGACCAAATACGGGCGGCCGATCCTCGACCGCGTGGTGCGGACGAACACATCGCTCGCCGAGGCAGTCAAGATCGGCTTCCTGTCGTTCGATTCCTCGATGCGCTCGAACCTCGCGGTCGCGCGCCCGCTCGACCTGATGGTGATGCCGCGCGATCCCGACGCGCCGGTGCTGACGCGACGGATCGAGAATAACGACGAATATTTCAACGACCTGTCGAGCCGCTGGTCGGCTTTGCTCCACGATGCGACACGCGCGATCCCCGATCCGCCGTTCATGCTACCGGGCGCGGCGTGACTATTGCGCGTTCTAATCCCAAGCCGCCGTCCCGGTGAAAGCGGTAATCCAGGCTGACCGCGATGGCGGCGTCGCTCCACGAAGAAGGTATCGAGCCCGACTTTTACGCGGCTGACGGAGAAGCTTCGAACCCTATAGCACATCCTCGATCAGCCCGAGGTCCTTGGCTTCCTGCGCCTCGATATACCAGTTGGACGGCGCGCGTCTCAGCACCTCGTCGAGGCTGACGCTCGAGCCCAGGATGAGGTTCTCGAACCCTTCGTTCTGGATCGCGATCGAGCTTTGGATCTCGTTGAGCATCGCCTCGACCTTCGCGATGCAGGTCGTCAGCGGGCCGTCGATCGAGAGCCGGGTGCTGAGCTTGCGCTCATGGACCATCAGCCGGGTGCCGCGCGTCAGATAGCGGTTCGCGCGCGTGAAGAAGCTCATGAAGGTCGTGCCGGCCGAATAGATCGCGGCCTTGCCGAGGAACACGAAACGCCGCTCGGGCGCGGTCTCGCTGTGGAAGCGGACGTCCTCGCCCATCATCCGCGCGACCTCGGGGTCGCCGCCGAGCGTCGAAAGCTCGACGACCACCACTCCTTGCGCGGCCGCAGCGCTGAGCTGGCTGCGAAAGCGCTCGTACATCGCATAATCGACGGTACCCGACAGCAGGATTGCCGGATCCTTGAACATCGTCAGCTGCTGCAGGTCCATCTTTTGTCCGATCGTTGCTTCGGCAACGTAACTCGCCTTTGGAGTGGGCTGTTCCGCTCGTTTCCCTCCCGCCTGCGGGACCGGATCAAGGGACCGGCCTTTGCTCCAACTCCGGCGCGACGCCGATCGGAGCCATGGCTCACCATCCCGAACGCTCCCGGCAGGCGGAAAGGGAGATCGAGGAGCTTGACCCACCGCCCCGCGCGGTGCTTGAGAAAGCCGATGACCAGCCTAATCGCCAAA
>JAQGLH010000232.1 GCA_028293005.1 Alphaproteobacteria bacterium | reverse complement strand
ACACCCCGCGATGACCGCCGCCGACCGCGACCGGTTTGCCCGTGAGCGCCTGATTATCGCGCGGTTCGACCGACGCGTAGAAGGCATCAATGTCCACATGGATGATCTTGCGGAGAGGGCGCTCGTCACTTTGCATCGCGGCTGCGATCTGATTAAGGCCCGCGCCCATGAACATCCATGAATATCAGGCCAAGGAGCTGCTCGCGAAATATGGCGTGCCGGTGCCGGCGGGCTATGCCGCGATGAGCGTCGACGAAGCGGTCGAAGCCGCCGGCAAGCTCCCGGGGCCGCTGTGGGTGGTCAAAGCGCAGATCCACGCCGGAGGCCGTGGCAAGGGCCGCTTCAAGGAGCTCGGCGAAGCGGCCAAGGGCGGCGTCCGCCTCGCTCACTCGATCGACGAAGTGCGCGAGCATGCCGCCGAGATGCTCGGCAAGACGTTGGTCACCGTCCAGACCGGACCCGCGGGCAAGCAGGTCCAGCGGCTCTACATCACCGACGGCGTCGACATTGCGAAGGAATATTATCTCGCGCTGCTGGTCGATCGCGAGACCGGCCGCGTCGCGGTCGTCGCCTCAACCGAAGGCGGGATGGAGATCGAGAAGGTCGCGCACGACAGTCCTGAGAAGATCGCGACCATCACCATCGATCCGGCGACCGGGCTGATGCCGCACCACGGCCGCGAGGTCGCGGCGGCGCTCGATCTCAAGGGCGATCTCGCCAAGCAGGCGCAGGCGATGCTCGGCAAGCTCTACGCCGCGTTCGTCGGCACCGACGCCTCGCAGATCGAGATCAACCCGCTCGCGGTCACCGACGACGGCAGGCTGCTGGTGCTCGACGCCAAGGTCGGCTTCGATTCGAACGCGATGTTCCGCCACAAGGATCTCGCCGAATTGCGCGACCTCACCGAAGAGGATCCGATGGAGGTCGAGGCGTCGAAGTACGACCTCGCCTACATCAAGCTCGACGGCGACATCGGCTGCATGGTCAACGGCGCCGGCCTCGCGATGGCCACGATGGACATCATCAAGCTCAACGGCGCCTTCCCGGCCAACTTCCTCGACGTTGGCGGCGGCGCCACCAAGGAGAAGGTCACCGCCGCATTCAAGATCATCCTCAGCGATCCGGCGGTGAAGGGGATACTCGTCAACATCTTCGGCGGCATCATGCGCTGCGACATCATTGCCGAAGGCATTATCGCGGCCGCGCGCGAGGTCGATCTGTCGGTGCCCTTGGTGGTTCGGCTCGAAGGCACCAATGTCGAGCAGGGCAAGGCGATCCTCGCCGAATCGGGCCTGCCGATCGTCGCCGCCAACGATCTCGGCGATGCCGCACGCAAGATCGTCGCGCAGGTGAAGCAGGCGGCCTGAGCCCGAGCGGTCTGAAGCAGAGGTCTGAATCAAAGGACCTGAACGAAAGGGCCTGAATTGAAGGCCCCCGCGATCGGGCCGGGAGCGTCGGGCGACAATCAACGGAGGAGCGACGGGTCATGAAGCTGTTGGTGGCGGTCAAAAGAGTGATCGATTATAATGTGAAGCCGCGCATCAAGGCCGACGGCAGCGGCGTCGACCTCGCCAACGTCAAGATGAGCATGAACCCGTTCGACGAAATCGCGATCGAGGAGGCCATCCGGCTCAAGGAGAAAGGCGCCGCCACCGAGATCGTCGCGGTTTCGATTGGGCCGGCGAAGGCGCAGGAGACGCTCCGCACCGCGCTCGCGATGGGCGCCGACCGGGCGATCCTGGTCGTCACCGAGCAGGAGGTCGAGCCGCTCGCGGTCGCCAAGATCCTGCGCAAGATCGCCGACGAAGAGCAGCCGGGGATGATCATCCTCGGCAAGCAGGCGATCGACGACGACTGCAACCAGACCGGCCAGATGCTCGCGGCTTTGCTCGGCTGGAGTCAGGGCACGTTTGCCTCGAAGGTCGAGATCGACGGCGAAGCGGTCGACGTCACCCGCGAGGTCGATGGCGGGCTGGAGACGGTGCGGCTGAAGATGCCTGCCATCGTCACCACCGACCTGCGCTTGAACGAGCCGCGCTACGCGACCTTGCCCAACATCATGAAGGCGAAGTCCAAGCCGCTGGTCCAAAAGACGCCCGAGGATCTCGGCGTCGATATCGCGCCGCGTCTTGCCACGCTCCAGGTGCGCGAGCCCTCCAAGCGCGAGGCTGGTGTCAAGCTGGCGAGCGTCGACGAGCTGATCGACCGGCTGAAGACCTTGGGCGTGGTCGGCTGATTTCCAGCCCGGCCCATTTAATGCGCCGGCGCTGGCGGTGTCGCTTTTCCTGACCTTGTCGGCACAAGCCGAAGCACCGCATAGCCTGCGATCGCCGAAGCCAGCGAGCCGAGCAGCACGCCGATCTTGGCTTCCTCGACCAGCGCGGGCTCGCCGGGGAAGGCCAGTGCGCCGATGAACAGGCTCATCGTGAAGCCGATGCCGCACATCAAGGCGATACCGTAGAGCTGCGGCCAGCTCGCGTCAGCCGGCTTCGCTGCGAAACCAGTCCTGACCGCCAGCCACACCACGCCGAACACGCCGATCTGCTTGCCGATGAACAGGCCCGCCGCGATGCCGAACGGGAGCGGGCTGACGAGGTCGGCCCAGCCGAGCTGCGCGAACGAGACGCCGGCATTGGCGAAGGCGAACAGCGGCACGATCAGGAACGCTACGAGCGGTGCGAGCGCGCCTTCGAGCCGGTGCAGCGGCGAAACCGCCGCCTGATCCGAATCGGCGGCGGTGATCGGGATGGTCGCCGCCGCGAGTACTCCAGCGACGGTCGCGTGGACGCCCGAGGAGAGGATCGCATACCATAGAGCGAACGCGAGCAGCATGTAGACCCACAAAGCGGTCACGCCGCTTTTGCCGGCGACGTACATGACGAACAGGATGACGGCCGCCGCACCAAGCGCGAGCGGATCGAGCGACGCGGTGTAAGCGAGCGCGATGATCGCCACCGCGCCGAGATCGTCGACGATCGCGACGGTGGTGAGGAACAGCTTGAGCGACGCCGGAACGCGCCGGCCGAGCAGCGCCACCACGCCGAGCGCGAAGGCGATGTCGGTCGCCGCCGGAATCGCCCAGCCGCTCGCGAGCTCGGCGCGACCGCCGACGGCGACCAGGTAAATCGCGGCTGGCGCGGCCATCCCGGCCGCCGCGGCGAGCACCGGCAGGCGCCGTTGCTTCCACGTCGCGAGGTGGCCGTCGGCGAACTCGCGCTTGATCTCGAGCCCGACGAGCAGAAAGAACAACGCCATCAGGCCGTCGTTGATCAGCAGATGGGGGGTGAGCGGCCCGAGCCGCGCGCTCAGCGCTGGTCCGATCGGCCGGTGAAGGAGATGATGGTAGAGATCGGCGAAGCGGGAGTTCGCCAGCACGACCGCGGATGCCGCGCAAGCGATCAGCAGGATCGAGCCGCCGGCCTCGCTTTCGAGGAAATTGGCGAGCGTCCCCCGGATCCTGCCCGCGCCGTCTGACTTGCCCATCTTTGCCACAATGCCGCCTATGCCATCGCGCAGGGCGCCAGCCGCCCTATTTTTCAGCAGCCTGTCCTTGGCGGCCTTTTTGCGCCGGAGCATTTTTCCGTAAGGCCGCCTGGCTGCCTTTCGTGCCGGCTCAATAGCGGCTAGTTTCGCGCCGCGCATGGACATCTACCTCCCGATCGCGGGCCTTTCGGTCAATGCCCTGGTGATCATCGGGCTGGGCGGCGTGGTCGGTCTGCTGACCGGGATGCTCGGCGTCGGCGGCGGATTTCTCACCACGCCGATCCTGATCTTCTATGGGATTCCGCCCGCAGTGGCGGTCGCCTCGTCGGCGACCCAGATCACCGGGACGAGCGTCTCCGGCCTGCTCGCCTATCGCCGCCGCAAAGGGGTCGACTATCGGATGGGCATGGTGCTGATTGCCGGCGGGACAGTCGGCGCGGTCGCCGGCGGCTTCCTGTTCCGGCTGCTCCAGGAGCTCGGCCAGATCGATACGGCGATCGCATTGCTCTACGTCGTCCTGCTCGGCAGCATCGGCCTGCTGATGGCGCGCGAGTCCGCGACCGCGCTCGGCATTCTCAAGGCGCGCGAGCGCGATCGCGCGCCGCGCCGGCACAATCCGATCACCGCGGTGCTGCCGATGCGCTGGCGCTTCTATCAGTCGGGCCTCTACATTTCGCCGCTGGCCCCGCTCGCACTCGGCTTCGTCGCAGGGATTTTGACCGTGCTGCTCGGGGTCGGCGGCGGATTCATCGTCGTTCCGGCGATGATCTACCTGCTCGGCATGTCCGCCCAGGTCGTCGTCGGCACGTCGCTGATGCAGATACTGGCGGTGACGGCGGCGACGACATTGATTCACGCCACCACCACCAAATCGGTCGATATCGTGCTTGCCGTCCTGCTGCTGCTCGGCAGCGTGGTAGGCGCGCAGTTCGGCGCCCGTTTTGCGCAGCGCATCAAACCCGAGGTGCTGCGCCTGATTCTTGCGATCGTGGTGCTGGTGGTGGCGTTCCGCATGGCGCTCAGTCTTGGCTGGCGTCCCGCCGAGATCTACACGATCGAGCCCCTGTGAAACTGGCAGTCGCGAGATCGCGCTTTTTGAGATCGGGCTTGCGGAGATCGAGGTCCGTGAGCCGGCGGCGCCTTTTCCTGCTGCTCGCGCTCGTCCCGCTGCTGGCCGGCGCGGCCAAGCCCAAGCTTGTCCCGGACGTCTCGCAGAGCGCGATCCAGATCCGCTATTCGTTCACCGGTGCCGAGCTGCTGCTGTTCGGCGCGATCATCTACCCGGGTGGCCTGACCCCGAAAGGACGAGCCGACATCGCCGTCGTCGTCAGGGGCCCGGTCGAACCGATCGTCGTGCGCGAGAAGCAAAAGGTCGCCGGCATCTGGATGAATGTCAAAAGCGCTCGCTTCCGCTCGGCGCCCGCTTTCTATGCGGTCGCTTCGTCACGGCCGCTTTCCCAGCTGGTCGACGAGCGAACCGCGGCGATTTACGAGCTCGGGCCGCAGAATCTGCAACTGTCCCCCGGGGCCGGCGCCAGCCCGGAGGAGCAGCGCCGCTTCGAGGCCGGGTTGATCGATCTGCGCGAGCGCACCCAGCTTTACGTCGACGAGCCGCACGGCGTGACGATCAGCGAAGGCGTTCTCTATCGGGCGCGGATCACGATCCCGGCGCGGGTGCCGGTCGGCACCTACACCGCCGAGACCTTTCTGATCCAGGACGGCCGCGTCGTCGCGGGCGCGCCGCGCGAAATCCACATCCAAAAGCTGGGCTTCGAACGCTTCGTCACCATTGCGGCGCAACGCTGGTCGCTCGCTTATGGCTTGTTCGCGGTGGCGGTGTCGCTGCTGCTCGGCTGGGCGGCGAGCACAATTTTCCGCCGGGCATAGACGCGGGAGGCCGCGGGTTTCGCCAATCACTTGTTTACCCAATTGGTCTAATCACCCTGCAATAGCTCAGCATGGGACGATGGCGACCGCATGAACGACATGGCATTCAACGATTTCGCCGCCAATCCGGCACCCGAGGACAATGTTGTGCCGGTGTCGCACAATGTCGAGCGGAGCGCGCAACTCGCGCCGATCGGCCGCGTAATCGAGATCAGCGGCGGCGGCGCGCGCGTCCAGATGGAGGGCAAAAGGCTGCGCGAGATCGGCATCGATCCCGATCCGAGCGTGGCGCTGTCAGGCCAGGTCGGCAGCCAGATCAAGCTCGAAGCATCCGCGAAATGGCTGCTTGCCAACGTGCGTTCGCTGCGCGTCAATGACGGCGACGGCGATCTCGTCACCGCCGAGATCGACTTTCTCGGCGAAGGCGACGAGGACGATCGCACCGGCAAGCTGACCAACTTCAAGCGCGGCATCACCAGCTATCCGATCCCGGGCAATTTGGTCTTCCCGGTCACCGGCGCCGATCTGAAGCAGATGTTCGCGGCCGACGACCGTGCACATATCGAGATCGGCACCGTCTATCCAACCCGCGACGTCCGCGGCGCGCTCTATATCGATGCGTTGCTCGGCAAGCATTTCGCGCTGCTCGGATCGACTGGCACCGGCAAATCCACGTCGGCGGCGCTGATCATGCACCGCATCTGCGATCTCTCGCCCGACGGACATATCGTGATGATCGATCCGCACGGCGAATATTCGGCCGCGTTCAAGAGCAACGGCGAATTGTTCAACGTCGACAATCTCGCCATGCCCTACTGGCTGATGAACTTCGAGGAGCATTGCGAGGTGTTCATCACCTCGACCGGCGCCGAGAAGCAGCAGGACAAGGATATTCTCGCCAAATGTCTGCTGATGGCGCGCGCGAAAAACCGCGCCGCCGAAGGCCTCTCGAAGCTCACCGTCGATTCGCCTATCCCCTATCTGATCTCGGACCTGATGACCGCGATCAGCAACGAGATGGGCCTGCTCAACAAGGCGACCGACACGGCGCCCTTCATGCGGCTCAAGACCAAGATCGAGGAATTGAAGTCGGATCCGCGCTACAATTTCATGTTTTCCGGAATGCTCGTCGGCGACAGCATGGCGGCGTTCATCAGCAAGATCTTCCGCTTTCCGAGCAAGGGCAAGCCGATCTCGATCGTCGACGTGTCCGGCGTTCCGTCCGACATCACGTCCGTGGTCGTCGCGGTGCTCGCGCGCTTGGTGTTCGATTATGCGATCTGGTCGCGCAACGAGATCCAGCGGCCGGTGCTGCTGATTTGCGAGGAAGCGCACCGCTACGTGCCCGCCGACAAGACCTCGACCGGCCAGTCGGCACGCAAGATCCTCGAGCGGATCGCCAAGGAAGGCCGTAAGTACGGCGTCGCGCTCGGCCTCATCACGCAGCGCCCGTCGGATCTCGCCGAGGGTGTGCTATCCCAGTGCGGCACGATCATCGCGATGCGCCTCAACAACGATCGCGATCAGCAGTTCGTGAAGAGCGCGATGCCCGAAGGCGCGCGCGGCTTCCTCGACGCCATCCCGGCGTTGCGCAACCGCGAGTGCATCGTCTGCGGCGAGGGCGTTTCCATTCCGATCCGGGTCCGCTTCGACGATCTTCCGGCCGAGCTGCGTCCAGCCTCGGCCGACCCGTATTTCTCCGAAGTGTGGAGCGA
>JAQGLH010000186.1 GCA_028293005.1 Alphaproteobacteria bacterium | reverse complement strand
ATGGCGTCGCAGGATACACTCCCGCGCAGGGTCGACCGGCTGCTCGACGTTCACGGGCGGCGGATCACCTATGTGCGCCTGTCGGTGACCGACCGCTGCGATCTGCGCTGCCGCTATTGCATGGCGGAGGATATGCAATTCGTGCCGCGCCGCGAGTTGCTGACGCTCGAGGAATTGGCTGAGCTTGCCGATATACTGATCTCCCGCGGCGTGCGGAGGATACGGCTCACCGGCGGCGAGCCCCTTGTACGGCGCAACCTGCTGCGACTAGTCGAAGCGATCGGCAGCCGGATCGGCGCCAAAGGGGATGGCGGGCTCGACGAGCTGACGATGACGACCAACGCGACGCAGCTCGCACCGGTGGCGGGGGCGCTGTTCGGTGCCGGAATGAGGCGCATCAACGTCAGCCTCGACAGCCTCGATCCGGAGCGATTTCGCAGCATCACCCGCCGTGGCGAACTCGATCGGGTGCTCGGCGGCATCGCTGCGGCCAAGGCTGCCGGGCTCAAGATCAAGATCAACATGGTTGCGCTTAAGGGGCTCAACGACAGTGAATATGGGGCGATGCTGCGCTGGTGCGGCGACCAGGACTTCGATCTGACCCTGATCGAGACGATGCCGCTCGGCAAGGTCGAGGAAAACCGCATCGACCGCTATCTGCCACTCGACGCTGTCAAGCAGCAGCTCGAGCAGCACTTCACCCTGATCCCGAGCCTTCACCGCACCGGCGGCCCGGCGCGCTATTTCGAGGTCAAGGAAACCGGGGCCAAGCTCGGCCTGATCACGCCGCTGACCAACAATTTCTGCGCCGGCTGCAACCGCGTCCGCGTCACCGCCACCGGCACCATCTTCGGTTGCCTCGGGCACGATCAGAATGTCGAGCTGCGCGATCTGCTGCGCAGCGGCGGCCGAGCGTCGGTCGACGCGGCGCTCGACCGGCTGATCGCCGGCAAGCCGCGCCGCCACGAGTTCGATGTCGCACGGACGGAGCCGGCGGTGCAGCGCCATATGAGCGTCACCGGCGGCTGAGATGCGCTTTCCGCCGCGCACGGAAACGCTCCCGATCACCCGATTGACGCCGAGCGGCACCGATCGCGGCGAACGGATCGTCGCGGCCGAATATCCGATCGCGATCAGTTTCTGCGGCATCGGCTATGCGGTAATGATGGCGACGCCGGACGATCTGGAGGATTTCGCGTTCGGCTTCGCGCTGTCCGAACGGCTGATCGAGCGTCCCGGCCACATGGTCGAGGTCGAAATCCTGCCCGCGGAGGCGGGCTTGCTGCTCCAGGTCGAGCTTGCGCCCGAGCGGCGCGATCTGGTGTTCGAACGAGTGCGGCATCGGATCGGCGAGTCGAGCTGCGGCCTCTGCGGCATCGAAAATCTTGAGCAGGCGTTGCGGCCGCTGCCGCGACTGGCGCCGCCGCCGCAGGTGGCGAGCGAAGCGATCTTTGCAGCGCTCGGAGCGTTGCGCGCGCATCAGCCGGTCAATGCGGAAACGGGTGCAGTCCACGCCGCAGCATTGGTCGACGCCGACGGAAACCTGGTCGCGGTGCGCGAGGACGTCGGCCGGCACAATGCTTTCGATAAATTGGTCGGCCACTGTCTGCGCAAGCGCGTCGACATGGCCGCGGGCTTCGCTTTGCTGACCTCGCGCTGCTCCTACGAATTGGTCGAGAAGGCGGCGCTTGCCGGGATCAGGCTGCTCGTGACCGTCTCCGCGCCGACCAGCCTCGCCGTCGAGCGCGCCCTCCAGGCCGGCTTGACGCTGATCGCACTCGCCCGGTCGGATGCAATGCTGGTGATGACCGATCCCTATGGGATGTTCGCGGAAAGCGAAGGGTAGGGGACTAGCCCGCGTCCGACATCAGATCAGGATCGCGCGCCTCGCTGAATTCGGTGGCGCGGGTCACGGCATTCGGCTCGCCCTTCGAGTGGATCAGCAGCTCTACCGCCCGCCTCGCGATCGGATTGAGCCCGTCGCCGCCCGCGGCTTCGTGTGCGCAGATCAGCTCGCGCATCCGCGGGTCCCAATAATGCCAGAGATGATCGTAGGTTGCCTGCGCCGCCTGCTCCGGCTCCTGCGTCCGGAAGGCGGTCGCGATCTGGTTGACCATATAGATCAGTCTTTGCTGCGTGTCGGTGCTCATTCGGCGGCTTCGGCGGTGATCCGGCGGCTCGCGGCGGCCTGGGCCTCGTAATATTCCTGCCATTCGGTCGGCCCGTTCGACGGCGAGACCTGCACTGCGGTGACCTTATATTCGGGGCAGTTGGTCGCCCAATCGGAATAGTCGGTGGTGACGACATTGGCCTGGGTCATCGGGTGGTGGAAGGTTGTGTAGACCACGCCCGGCGCGACACGATCGGTGATCGTCGCTCGCAAGGTGGTCTCGCCTGCACGGCTCGACAGCCTCACCCAATCGCCTTCGTTGAGGCCGCGATACTCGGCGTCGAACGGGTGGATCTCGAGCAGGTCCTGCTCGTGCCACACGACGTTGTCGGTGCGCCGGGTCTGCGCGCCCACGTTATACTGGCTGAGGATGCGTCCGGTGGTGAGCAACAGCGGGAAGCGCGGCCCGGTGCGCTCGTCGGTGGGGATATATTCGGTGATCACGAACCGGCCCTTGCCGCGGACAAAGCCATCGATGTGCATCACCGGCGTCCCCTCGGGCGCCTTGTCGTTGCACGGCCACTGGATCGATCCCAACGCGTCCAGCTTGTCGAACGAAACGCCCGCGAAGCTCGGCGTCAGCGCGGCGACTTCGTCCATGATCTCGGACGGATGGGAATAGTCCCAGCCGAGGCCGAGCGCGCGCGCGAGCAGCTGCGTGATCTCCCAATCGCCATAGCCGTTGCGCGGGGTCATCACCTTGCGGATCTGCTGGATGCGGCGCTCGGCATTGGTGAAGGTCCCGTCCTTCTCGAGGAACGTCGAGCCGGGCAGGAAGACGTGCGCGTAATTGGCGGTCTCGTTGAGGAACAGATCCTGGACGACGACGCATTCCATCGCGGCGAGACCGGCCGCGA
>JAQGLH010000160.1 GCA_028293005.1 Alphaproteobacteria bacterium | reverse complement strand
CGACGGCTACACCCGCGTGCATCGCGGGCTCCGCAACGGCGTGTTCGCCGTCCAGTCGGGCGCCGGCGTCGAGAATGCCTTCCCCGGGGTCGCGCAGGCTTATAGCGAGAATGTACCACTGCTGGTGATCAGCGGCGGCGGCATGACCTCGATCTCGCAATATTATAACGAACCGGTGTTCCGCGCGGCGGAAGTGTTCGCGCCCGTCACCAAATGGGCTGCGGTCGTGCATTCGGTGAAGGACCTGCCGGACGTCCTGCGCCGCGCCTATCATGCGATGCGCAGCGGCAAGATGGGCCCGGTGCTGCTCGACATCCCGGACGAGGTCTGGAACCAGGAGTATCAGGGTGAGATCGTCTACGAGCCCGTGCCGCTGGTCCGCACGGCGCCCGACCCAGGCGCGGTCCGCGAAGCTGCGCAGATGCTGCTCGCCGCGAAGAACCCGATCCTCTGGGCGGGCCAGGGCGTACTCTATGCCGATGCGAGCGACCAGCTCATCGAGCTTGCCGAACTGCTCCCGGCGCCGGTCCTGACCACCAATCCCGGCAAGAGCGCATTTCCGGAAAATCATCCACTCGCGCTGGGCGCGTCGACCCGTTCGCAGCCCAAGATGTTCACCGAATTCCTGAAGAAGGCGGACCTGGTCTTCGCGATCGGATCGAGCCTTTCGAAAACCTGGTTCGGCCCGCGCATGCCACCGGGCAAGAAGGTGATCCACGCCACCAACGCCGCGAGCGACATCAACAAGGATTACCGCGCCGACCTCGGCATCGTCGGCGATGCGAAACTCGTTCTCGAAGCCGTGATCGGCGAGGTTCGCCGGCAGAAAGGCGAGGCCAGCGACAACGCTCTGGCCGCGCTCAAGGACGACGTCGCTTCAGTCAAGAAGGCCTGGCAGGAAGAATGGGCCAAGTTCCTGAACTCGGAGGAGGTGCCGCTCAACCAATATCGCGTCATCCGCGAGCTGATGAACGAGCTCGACCGCGACAATGTCATCATCACCCATGATTCGGGCGGTCCGCGCGAGCAGCTCCTGCCGTTCTGGGAGGCGACCAAGCCGCTCTCCTACCTCGGCTGGGGCAAATCGACCCAGCTCGGCCACGGGCTCGGCCTGGCGATGGGTGCAAAGCTCGCCGCGCCCGATAAATTGTGCATCAATCTGATGGGGGATTCCGCGATCGGCATGACGGGGATGGACCTCGAGACCGCGTCCCGGAACGCAATCGCCTCGCTCACCATCGTGTTCAACAATGGGGTGATGGCGATCGAGCGGGATTCGCTGCCCAAATCGACCGAGAAATATGGCGCGATGACGGTCGGCGGAAACTACGCGAAGGTCGCGGAGGGGCTCAACGTGCAGTCGCGGCGCGTGGAAGCTCCGGCCGACATCGTGCCGGCGATCCGAGAAGCGGTGGCGGTCACGCAATCGGGCAGACCCTTCCTGCTCGAATTCGTCGTCAAGGAAGGTTACGACTTCTCGCGCTATTTCCTCGAAGGCTTGTAATCCCCCGTTCGCCTCGTTGCTGCGGCGTTTCGTCGTCGTGGCGGAAGCCGTGGGCCTCGCCAGCGCGGCGCGAGGCAACAATGGCGCGCGTGGAATGTTTACACCCTCACAGGGGAACGTGAGGAGGATGTAATGCGTAGACCGATCCTGTGGGCGGCCGCGGCCGCCGTTGCCATGCCCGCCGTCACGATGCCCGCCGGTGCTTTTGCCCAGTCGCGCGCGGAGATCAGGCATGACCGCCGCGACGTACGGGAAGAAAGACGCGATCTGCAGGACGCTCGGCACGAGCTGCGCGAAGACCGTCGGGATCGTCGTCGCAGCCAATATGTCGCGCCATATCGCGATTGGACCTATCGTTCGATCGCACCCGGCTACCAGCTTCGATCCGGCTTCTACGGCAGTCGTTATGTCGTCGATCCTGCCCGATACAGGCTACGCGCGATCGGCCGCAACCAACGATGGATTCGTTATGGCGACGATCTCGTTCTGGTGAACGTCCGGACCGGGCGCGTCATCCAGGTGCTTCGCGATCGTTATCGGTAAACGGTCGGATGGCCCGACGGCTGGGGTCGTCGGGCCGTCTCCCGAATATTCAGTGATAGGCATGATCAAGCTCGAAGGATTACACCAGGCCTGTCGGGCACCCTGATCCGAAAGCTGTTTCAGGCGGGGGCAATCGCCTTCTAGAATGAAGCGATGGCCGACATCATTCCAATCGCCGACTCCACCGATCCGCGCATCGACGCCTATCGTGACATTCGCGAACGCGACCTGGTCGGGCGCGCCGGCCTGTTCGTGGCCGAGGGCAAGGTGGTGTTGTCGATGCTGCTCGCGTCGCCCGCCTATCGCCCGCAATCCTTGCTGATTGCCGAACGGCGCATCGCCTCGATTTTGCCGATGCTCTCGGATCTTTCCGAAGAGGTGCCGGTCTATTCGGCGGCTCGCCCCGTCCTCGATGCGATCGCCGGTTTCCCGCTCCACCGCGGCATCCTCGCAATCGGCCGGCGGCTCGAGACACCCGGACCCGATGCGCTTCTCGCGGCGCTCCCGGCGCAGGCGACCGTGCTGCTGCTGAGCGCGATCGCCAACCATGACAATATCGGTGGAATCTTCCGCAACGCCGCAGCATTCGGCGCGGACGCGGTGCTGCTCGATTCGGATTGCTGCGACCCGCTCTACCGCAAGGCGATCCGCGTCTCGGTCGGAACCGTGCTGACCGTTCCATTCGCGCGCCTCGCACCGGGCGAAGATGCGCTCGCGCTGCTCGATCGCCACGGCCTCGAGGCACTGGCGCTCAGCCCCGAAGGACGCCTCGTGCTGAACGGGTGGACGCCGCCCGAGCGCGCCGCGATCCTGCTCGGCGCCGAGGGTCCCGGCCTCGCGCCGGAGCTGCTCGCCCGTGCCATCAGCGTGCGTATCCCGATGGCCGCGGGAGTGGATTCGCTCAATGTGGCGACCACGAGTGGGATCGTGCTTCATCATGTCGCCGCGATGCGCCCTTGCCGGGCCGCCGCAGGGTAGCGGGAGGTGTGGCCGTCGCAGTAAAAACAGCGGTGCTTGCAACCCCCCCGCGCCTCGCCTCGTTCCCCCCGCGCGCACCCCCGCGAAGCGTCCGAGCCGGACAAGAGAGTTTGGCATGAGCAGTTCCCGCCTCTTCACCCCCTTTCGCATCGGCGACCTCGAGCTCGCCAACCGTATCGTCATTGCCCCGATGTGCCAATATTCGGCCGAGGAAGGATCGGCCACCGACTGGCACCTGATCCATCTCGGCAACCTCGCTTTGTCGGGCGCGGCTTTGCTGACGATCGAAGCGACGGCGGTGGTGCCCGAGGGCCGGATCTCGCCGGGCGACCTCGGCCTCTGGTCCGACGAGAACGAGCAGGCATTGGGCAATGTCCTGCGCAGCATCCGGCGCTGGTCGCGAATGCCGATCGCGATTCAACTCGCGCACGCCGGCAGGAAGGCGTCGACTCGCGTTCCGTGGCAAGGCGGCAAGCAGATACCGCCCGACGAACCCGATGGCTGGCGGACTGCCGCGCCCTCCCCCATTCCCTTTGCGGACGAAGAGGTCGCGCCGCTGGCGCTCGACTCCGAAGGGCTCGCGCGCGTCCGTGACGGCTTTATTTCGGCGACGCAGCGGGCCGCGCGGTTGGGGATCGATGCCGTCCAGATCCACGCCGCGCACGGCTATCTGCTGCACGAATTCCTCTCGCCGCTGTCCAACCGCCGCGAGGATGAATATGGCGGGAGCCTCGAGAACCGGATGCGCTTCCCGCTGGAGATCTTCGACGCCGTGCGCGCCGCCTTTCCCAAAGAGCGTCCGGTCACGGTGCGCGTCTCCGCGACCGACTGGGCCGAGGGCGGATGGGACATCGACCAGACGATCGCCTTCGCCAAGGTGCTCGAAGCACGTGGTTGCGACGCGATCCATGCCTCCAGCGGCGGACTGACGCCGGCGCAACGAATTCCGGTGGGGCCTTCATATCAGGTACCGCTGGCGCGCGCGCTCAAGGCCGCCACCGACATGCCCGTCGTCGCAGTCGGGTTGATCAGCGATTTCGAGCAGGCCGAGGCGATCGTCGGCACGGGCGATGCCGATCTTGTCGCACTGGCGCGCGGAATCCTCTACGATCCGCGCTGGCCCTGGCATGCGGCTGCCGAGCTTGGCGGTCATGTCGATGCGCCCAACCAATATCTGCGCTCGCAGCCGAGCCGCCATCGCGACCTGTTCACCACCCGGCCAATGGCGAGCTGAGCACGGCCATGAGGCATGACTGACGAGCAACAAGGAACCGACCGAATGAATGAGAACATCGATGGCAAAGTCGTCGTCATCACCGGAGCGAGCAGCGGCCTCGGTGAGGCGGCGGCGCGCCTGCTCGCGGAAAAAGGAGCAAAGCTTGTGCTTGGCGCGCGGCGCAAGGAGCGCATCGATGCGCTCGCGCAGGAAATCGCCGCGTCCGGCGGAAGCGTCGAAGCCGTCGCAACCGATGTGACCGACCGCGCCGACGTCCAGGCGCTCGTCGACAAAGCGGTCGAAGCCTTCGGGCGCGTCGATGTCATGATCAACAACGCAGGGGTGATGCTGGTGTCGCCGGTCGAACGGCTCAAGGTCGATGATTGGGACCGGATGATCGACGTGAACATCAAGGGCGTCTTGTACGGCATTGCCGCCGCTCTGCCGGTGATGCAGCGGCAGAAGTCCGGACATATGATCAACGTCTCGTCGGTCGCCGGGCACAAGGTGCGCCCGACGAGTGCAATCTATTCGGCGACCAAGCACGCCGTGCGTGCGCTCTCCGAAGGCGTGCGGCAGGAGCTGAAGGGCTATAATATCCGGTCGACGATCATCTCGCCCGGTGCCGTCGCGACCGAGCTGGTCGACCGCATTACCGAGGATGACATTCGCGAGGCGGCGCAGCCGATCCTGAAGATGGCGATCCCCGCCGATTCATTCGCGCGTTGCGTGGCTTTCGCGATCGCTCAGCCCGAAGATGTCGACATCAACGAGATCCTGTTCCGCCCGACCGCGCAGGAATATTGAGGCTCGCTTGCTGAGATCGCATTCGGATCGAATTACGCGGGTCTGAACTTCAGAGCGACGCCGTTCATGCAAAAACGCTTGCCGGTCGGCCGCGGCCCGTCGTCGAAGACATGGCCGAGATGCCCGCCGCAGCGGCGGCAGTGGACCTCGGTTCGCGCCAGGAAAAGGCTGCGGTCGACGCGCGTTGCAACTGCGGATTTGAGCGGTGCGTAAAAGCTGGGCCAGCCGGTGCCGCTGTCGAACTTGGTGGTGGAGCTGAACAACGGCAGTTCGCAGCCCGCGCACAGGAAGAGCCCGCGGCGATGCTCCCCGTTGAGCGGACTCGATCCTGGTCGCTCGGTCGCCTCCGTGCGCAGCACGGCATATTGCGTGGGCGTGAGAATGCGACGCCATTCCTCCGGCGTGCGCATAATCTCGAAACGCTCCGCAGCCGCCGCAGCAGCGACGCGGTGCAGCCCGATCATCGCCGTTCCGACCCCTGCGGCGGCATAGCCGAGCAGCTTGCGCCGCGTGATCGCCTTGCTTGGCATGTTCCTCCGCTCCTCACCGTGGCTGGCCGGCCCTTCCCGCAGAGGGAAGAAGCATAGCCGCGCCCAATGCCAAGATTGGGTTCGTCGAGCGCAAGATCAATGATATCGTAGTCGCCGCAGTCGGGCAGGGACGCTTCGGTAGCCAATTCGCGATACAAGTCGCATCAGCGCAGTGCCCCATGCTGCGCCCGCGAGTTCGGCCCGCCGCCTCCCCATTGGTGGCGGGCCGTTTGCGTGGCGACAGCCATCGGAACGGATCGATCAATCGTGCTTATGCGCACGAACACCATTGCGCACGAACACCGTCGCGCCCGGCGGATCGCTCCCCTGCACGGCCTCTTGGGCGGCCGTCCGCTTCGGGCCGATCAGACCTTGGTCAATGCCTCGTCCTGGCTCTCGTCCTGAGCCTCTCCCGGGACCTCGTCCTCAGCCTCGGCAGCCGTATTCTCGGGGGTGCTGACCATTTCAGTGAGCTCGAGCGTCTCCTCGCCGTTGCCGGCCGGAACTTCCGTCTGTCCGCCGACCGGCGCTACGGCTTGCTTCACGTCCCTGGCGCGGGCGAGGACCGGAACGTTGGCCGAGCCCTGGAGCAGGCGAATCGCACGGACGCATCCGGCGCGTTGCTGGTAGGCAACCCGGCTGGCGGCAATCACTCGGCCGGATGGTCCGACAAAATTCCAGCGCCAATTGCCCTGTTGGTCGCGGAAAATGAGGAAAGAGGGAGAGGGACGCTTAGCAGCCATGATATACTCCGTTTGACGTTCACCGTCCGGCGGGCTTGGTACGGAACGGCGTTGAATTTCGGACGCCGTTTCGGCCGATTGCCGGGACACGTCAAGCAGCGCGGAGGGCAATCTTCGTGGAGCCGGAGCGGAACGCCACCGCACCGCGCAAGCCGCCGGAAGGGGGGATGCCGCGCTGCAACAACCACCTTGTCTTGAAAGCCCATCCGGTACAGAGACGGTCCTCGCATCACATTTTGAACGGTCTGGAGTCATGATCAGCGAACGCCG
>JAQGLH010000156.1 GCA_028293005.1 Alphaproteobacteria bacterium | reverse complement strand
TCGGCCGCATCGATCTCTACCTGATCCACTGGCCGCAGCCGATGAAGGGCCTGTATCGCGACAGCTGGAAGGCGCTGGTCCGCTTGCAGGCGGAGAAAAGGGTGCGCTCGATCGGCGTCGCCAATTTCCCGAAACCGCTGCTTGAGGAGATCATTGGCGACACCGGCGTCGTCCCCGCGATCAACCAGATCGAGCTCCATCCGCGCTATCAGCAGCACGACGCCCGTGCTTTTCATCAAGCCAAGGGAATCCTCACCGAATCGTGGAGCCCGCTCGAGCATGGCCGGGCGGTCGCCAATCCCCTGATCGTCGAGATTGCCGAACGGATCGGCCGCACGCCTGCGCAGGTGGTGCTGCGCTGGCACCTGCAAAGTGGCCTGGTGGCAATCCCCAAGGCGGCGGACACCCGGCACCTTGCCGACAATCTCGGCGCCTGGGACTTCGCGCTCGACGAAGCGGACATGGCGCGTATCGCAACGCTCGACAGCCCCGAAAGCGCATTCGGCGCCGACCCGCTGACCCACCAGACCGACCGCGGGCGCATCGAAGCCTGACAAAGCGGCGCGTGCCGTCCTGGATGCGCCGATGCGAGGGAACGAACCCGGGCGCCTTGCGCTCTGTCGTCGGATGCGCGTGCGTCTCTACCAAGGAGCTGAAAACATGGAACAAGATCGCAGTGCGACGCTGTACCGGATGGTCTTGCCGGATCATATTTGCCCCTATGGCCTGCGCGCCAAGGAGCTGCTGACCGAGCGGGGCTTCGGGATCGAGGATCATCTGCTCCGCTCGCGCGAGGAGGTCGACGCATTCAAGAAGGAGCGCGGACTAACCACGACGCCGCTGATCTTCATTGGCGACGAACAGATCGGTGGCTGCGACGATCTGGAGCGCTATTTGCAAGACGCGTAAGGCTGCTGCGAGACGCGTGAGGCTCGCGCGGCTTGACTTTATGACCTGCCACGCCACCTCGTGGAGATATTGCTCCTTTCGCGCGGCAAAGCGCCTCTCAGGAAAGCGCGCTCGATGACGTTCCAGTTTCCCTTCGACAACAGCTATGCCGAGCTGCCCGACCGGTTTTATGCCCGGGTGGTGCCGACCGCCGCCGCGACACCGACGCTGATCCGGCTCAACCGCGAGCTTGCGCTCCAGCTTGGGCTCGATCCGGATTGGCTGGCGAGCCCCGGCGGCGTCGAAATACTGACGGGCAAGCGCGTGGCGGAGGGCGCCGATCCGCTGGCGATGGCCTATGCGGGCCACCAGTTCGGGCAGTTCGTGCCCCAGCTCGGCGACGGCCGAGCGATCCTGCTCGGCGAAATCGTCGACCGGGACGGCAAAAGGGGGGACATCCAGCTCAAGGGATCGGGCCGCACTCCTTTCTCACGCGGCGGCGACGGCAAGGCAGCGCTCGGCCCGGTGCTCCGCGAATATGTCGTGAGCGAAGCCATGGCCGCGCTCGGCATACCCACCACCCGCGCGTTGGCGGCCGCCACCACGGGCGAGAAGGTGGTCCGGGATGCGCTGCTGCCGGGCGCGGTTTTGACGCGCGTCGCATCGAGCCACATTCGCGTCGGCACCTTCCAATATTTTGCGGCCCGCGGCGATCAGGAGGCGCTGCGACTCCTCGCGGACCATGTCATCGCGCGCCACTATCCGCATGCAGCGCAAGCCGAGCAGCCGTATCGCGCGCTGCTCGACGCGGTGATCGGCGCGCAGGCCGCGCTCATCGCCCGCTGGCTGATGGTCGGCTTCATCCACGGCGTAATGAACACCGACAATATGTCGATCGCGGGCGAAACCATCGACTACGGCCCATGCGCATTCATGGACGCCTACGACCCCGCCACCGTGTTCAGCTCGATCGATGCACAGGGCCGCTATGCCTATGGCAATCAGCCGCGGATCGGCCTGTGGAATCTCACGCGCTTCGCGGAAACATTGCTGCCGCTGCTCAGCGACGACGAAGCCGCGGCTATTTCCCAAGCGGAGACGGCGCTCAACGAATTCGCGCCGCAATTCCAGGCCACCTATGACGCAGGGCTGCGGCAAAAGCTGGGGCTGTTCACCGCACGTGACGACGATGGCGCGCTGATCAGCAGCCTGCTCGAAGCGATGACCGTCAATCGGGTCGATTTCACCCTGTTTTTCCGCCGGCTCGCGCGAGCGCAAGCCGAAGCGGGCGATGCGCCAATCCAGTCCCTGTTCCAAGATCGCGCCGCTTACGACGAGTGGATCGTTCGCTGGCGCGCGCGCCTCGCGCTCGAGCCGCAGGATTACGCGGCCAGGGAAGAGATGATGAATTCGGTGAACCCCGCCTTCATCCCCCGCAACCATCGTGTCGAAGCCGTCATCAAGGCCGCCGTCGAGCGGGAGGATTATGCGCCGTTCGAGGAGCTGATCGGCATATTGTCCCGGCCGTATGAGGACCAGCCCGAATTCAGCGATTATGCCAATCCCCCCGCCGAGGACGAGCGGGTGCTACGGACATTCTGCGGGACCTGACTCCCGGCAATCCGGCAGCATTGGGAAACCTCCGGATGCTGCAGCCTATATTGAGACAATGGGCCGCCCGGCCTGCTTTTTAGGGAGTGCGCAGGCGCTTCCTTGCGCTTGCTCAGCTTTCCTCGGCGATGCTCCGGATCGCGTTCTCGAACACCTCGGCCGGTTGGCCGCCGGAGATGAGATATTTGTCGTTGATGACGACGGCGGGGACGGCGGAGATGCCGCGGGACTGCCAGAGATGCTCAGTCGCACGCACCTCGTCGGTGTAGCGGCCGGAGGTCAGCACCTCGGCCGCCGCTTCGGGATCGAGCCCGGCCTGCTCGGCGGCGTCGATCAGGACGGCGGGATCGCCGGGATCGCGGCCGTGGGTGAAATAGGCCCTGAACAACGCATGCTTGAGCGGGAGCTGGCGGCCCTCGAGACCTGCCCAGTGGAGCAGGCGGTGCGCGTCGAACGTGTTATAGATGCGGCTCTCCTGGGTCATCGCCATCGTGAAGCCGACGTCGGCGGCGCGGGCGCGGATGCGGTCGCGGTTGGCGGCGGACTGCTCGGGCGTCGATCCATATTTCTCGGCGATATGCTCGCCGATGTTCTGACCGCCCACAGGCATGTTCGGATTGAGTTCGAACGGCTGGAAATAGATTTCGGCGTCGACGAGATCGCCGACCCGCTCGAGCGCCTGCTCGACGCCCCTCAACCCAATGATGCACCACGGGCAGGCGACGTCCGACACGAAGTCGATCTTCATTGGCTTG
>JAQGLH010000134.1 GCA_028293005.1 Alphaproteobacteria bacterium | reverse complement strand
ACCTCATGTTGGTGCGGATCGGGCTTGCCGTGGAGGATGCGGGCGAGGCCTGGGAAGCCTCGATATCGGGCGTTCCCACCGCATCGGCACGATCTAACGAAATAGTCCGACCGTCAGCGTCTCGCTGATCATGGCGGACGGTGCCTCTTCGCGCCGGCAACGCTATTGGCTTCGCCGCGCCCGCATGTGCTTCCCGAACGCGCCGCTCTGGATGCAGCGGTCGGTCCGCGTCGCGGAGCAGGGCGGATAGTCGCTGGGCGCCGGCCCCACGGCGGCGACTGCAACGTCCACGACGGCGCCGGGGGGTGGTACGATCACCGCCGCCGGCAGCTTGGGATCGGGCGGAATAACCGCTACTGCCGGCGGTGCGCCAGGTGCCGGTGGCGGCACGATCGCGACTTGGGGATCGCTCGGATCAGGCGGTTCAACAATTGCCACCGGCGGTGCGGTCGGATCGGGCTTGACCACCGTTACTCGCGGCGTTGCCTGATACGCATAGGCCGTGGCCGGCAGGCAGGTGATCAGGACGATTGCCGCTGCTAACCGACGTCCGATCGGTTTCATCGGTCAGCTCCTTCGTCATATTCGAATTTGGCGAGCCGCTTCAGTTCGTCACGACTGGCGCCGGGCAGCAAGATCCCGTTCTCGTCGATCTGCAGATCCTCGAAGTTGACGGCGACAAGATGCGCACCAATGCCGAGAAAGCCACCCACCGACAGGATCACGAATTCGACGCGGTCAGCGACGATCATGAGCTCGTCTATCGTGCCGATATGCTCGCCCAGATCATTTTCCACTCCGGCGCTAATCAGCCGGCTTGCGCGCATTCCTTCCGCCGCGACGGCGATATCGACTTCCACAATTGCGACAGTCATTTTCCTCACTCCTTCAATCGGGCGCGTTACGGCCGATCGCCGGGATGCGCCTTGACAATCGTCAGTGTGGCGAAACCCTCGTATGAGGCGCGGGTCGGCCGGGGATTGATCCGGGAAAGGCCGCTGGCGCTGCCACGGGGAGCGGCCGCCGCGACTCGCTTCAGGCGATCAGCTGCGATGAATCCAGAGCCAGGGAGTCGCGAGACGAGGACGGGGACTTCCATCGCGTGTGCGGCAGTGAGGCCGGCTGCCGCCATATTGGGCTCGACAATGTGCCGACAGCTTCTGCTGCCTTGACGGGCGTCAATGAACTCGGCGGCAAAGCTGTCACCATTGCGACGGACGCGCGGCTGCTGACGGAGGCGAAAATGGCAGGCAAGGTGATAGGCATCGATCTGGGCACCACGAACAGCTGTGTCGCGGCCCTCGAGGCCGGCAGGGCGAAGGTGATCGAAAATGCGGAAGGTGGCCGGACGACGCCCTCGGTCGTTGCGTTCGGCAAGGATGGGGAGATCCTCGTCGGCCAACCGGCCAAGCGGCAGGCTGTGACCAATCCTGAAAACACCATCTACGCGATCAAGCGCCTGATCGGCCGCCGCTATGATGATCCTGTCGTCGCCAAGGACAAGGAGCTGGTGCCCTATAAGATCGTCGCGGGCCCGAATGGTGATGCATGGGTGGAGGCGCGCGGCAAGAAATATTCACCGGCGCAGATCTCGGCATTCGTCCTCACCAAGATGAAAGAGACCGCAGAAGCCTACCTCGGCGAAAAGGTGACCCAGGCTGTCATCACGGTGCCCGCCTATTTCAACGACGGGCAGCGTCAGGCGACCAAGGACGCTGGCCGGATCGCCGGTCTTGAGGTGTTGCGGATCATCAACGAGCCGACGGCGGCAGCGCTTGCCTATGGCCTCGAGAGAAAAGGCGAGGGGCGGGTTGGCGTGTTTGACCTTGGTGGCGGCACCTTCGATATTTCAATCCTCGAGATCGGCGACGGGGTGTTCGAAGTCAAATCCACCAATGGCGATACGTTCCTGGGCGGCGAGGATTTCGACAAGCGCATTGTCGACTGGTTAGCGGACGAATTTCAGAAGAGCGACGGCATCGACCTCCGCAAGGATCGGCTGGCGCTTCAGCGTCTGCGCGAGGCGGCCGAGAAGGCGAAGGTGGAACTGTCCTCCACCCTGGAAACCAGCATCAATCTTCCCTTCGTCACGGCCGACCAGAATGGGCCGCGGCATCTCGACATCAAACTGAGGCGCTCTCAGCTCGAGGAGCTGGTCGATGATCTGATCAGGCGCACCGAGCCGCCATGCGCGGCGGCGCTGAAGGATGCCCAGCTGAAAGCCGCCGATATTGACGAGGTCGTGCTGGTCGGGGGGCAGAGCCGCATGCCGAAGGTCCAGGACAGCGTGAAGGCCGCTTTCGGCCGCGAGCCGCACAAAGGGGTCAACCCGGACGAGGTCGTCGCGATGGGCGCCGCCATTCAGGCCGGCGTGCTGCAGGGCGACGTGGAAGACGTCCTGCTGCTCGACGTCACGCCCTTGACCCTCGGCATCGAAACGCTGGGGGGCGTGATGACCAAGATGATCGATCGCAATACGACGATCCCGACCAAAAAGGGCGAAACTTTCTCCACTGCCGAGGACAACCAGAGTGCCGTGACGATCCGCGTTTTCCAGGGCGAGCGTGAACTGGCGGCTGACAACAAGCTGCTTGGACAGTTCGATCTGGTCGGTATTCCGCCGGCGCCGCGCGGGGTGCCGCAGATCGAGGTGAGCTTCGATATCGACGCGAATGGCATCGTCAACGTCGGCGCTAAGGACAAGGGTACCGGCAAGGAGCAGCAGATCCGCATCCAGGCGTCCGGCGGCCTGTCGCAGGCTGACATCGACCGGATGGTGAAGGAGGCCGAAGCCCATGCCGACGAAGACCGCCGGCGCCGCGAGATGATCGAAGCGCGCAACCGCGCCGATGCGACGATCGCCTCGGTCGAACGCGTGCTTTCCGAGGGCAGGGGCGATGCCGCCGCTCGGGCCGCTATCGAAAGAGCGACGGCGGATCTCCGGGCGGCGATCGCCGCAGAGTCGGTGGCTGACATCGATTCCAAAGCCGCAACACTTGCGCAATTGGCCGCCACACTCGATCGGGCTGAGCCCGCCGCCGCACCCGAAGCGGACGGCGCGGTCGTCGACGCCGAATTCGAAGAGGTGGACGGCGGCGCCCCCGATCCCCGCTGACAATCGTCAATGTGGCGGCTCGATCCGCCAACTAGATTTGCCAACTAGATTTGGTGATGCGATTCCAGAAGGAGGCATGCGATGCGAACGGACCAGGACATCAAACGTGATGTGGAAGCGGAATTGAGATGGGACCCGGATATCGAACCTGCCGACATCGCTGTCGGAGTGAAGGACGGCGTGGTGACGCTCAGCGGGTCGGTGCGGAGCTACAGTCAGAAGTTCGAGGCGGAAAGGGACGCCAAAGCGGTGAAGGGGGTGCGCGCTGTCGCGAACGACATCGAGGTCAAGCTTCCGAGCCTCAACGAGCGGCCCGATCCGGAGATCGCGCGCGATGCCGTCGCGGCGCTGAAGCGCGACCTTCCTTTCAGCTCCGAACAGATCAAGGTCACGGTCCGCGACGGATGGCTGACCCTCGAAGGCGATGTCGAATGGAAGTTCCAGAGCGAGCGTGCCGAGCAGGCCGTGCGACACATCAAGGCGGTGAAAGGCGTCACCAACCTGATCAAGGTCAAGCCGCGCGCCGCGCCAAGCGATATCAAGGAGCGGATCCAAGAGGCGCTCAAGCGGTCGGCGGAGGTAGATGCCAACAATATCAAGGTCGAGGCTGTCGGTGGTGATGTGACCCTGCGCGGCAGGGTTCGATCCTGGGTCGAGCGCGAGGAGGCGGAACGGGCAGCGTGGCGCGCACCGGGCGTCTTGCGTGTCGAGAATCACATCGAGGTGGAACCGTAATCAGCGGGTTCGGTCCTACCCGCAACGTCAGGGACCGAACGGCCGCGATTGCCGTCCACGACCTCGCTGGCCCATCGCGCCGATGGAGCGGGGATCGCGGTTGTTATGGCGCGGCTAGAGCGGCTCTTCGGGCGAGAACAGGTCCGTTGGAGGACCGTCGAAGCCGCTCGGCACAACTGCCGGCCACCCCTTGCGATCGTGGACGAACATGTTGAACATCTCGACCAGCAGTGCCGCAGAGAAGACCAGGAGGCGAGCTCTCGTGGGTGCGCTGTCCCGCACCTGCCGGAGGCTGATGCATTGATGCTGGTCAGCCTTTCCGCGCCCGGAAAAAACTGACGCTTATCATGTCACGCGAGGCGAGCCGAAGCGATGGTGGCGGCTCCTTACCGAAGGAGACAACACATGCTTTCAATGAAAAACGGCGCGAGATGGGGTCACAGCGCGCTTTCACTTGCCGTCGTCCTCGCGCTATCCGCGAACGCGTTGACCTTCAGCACCCCCGCTGCGGCGCAGAAGCCGGTCGTGCTTGCGATCGTCGACGTCAAACTCGTGGCGCTCGGCTTCCGCATCAGCGCCTTGATCGGAAAGCCCGTCTACAATCCGCAAGGCGAGACAATCGGCCATGTCGATGACTTCATCATTCAGCGGGACAGGGTGCTGATGACCATCATCAACGTCGGCGGGTTCCTCGGCATCGGCGGACGGCTGATCGCCATTCCCTATTCCTCTTTGCGGATGGCTCCCAAAGGAATGGTCCTGCCGGGGGCCAGCAAGCAAGCCGTCGGCAAGCTGCCGGCATTCCACTACGGTTGAATGGAAGGGGCCCTCGCGGGCTCCTCCTATTCCGGTTCGGCGGCCGCGGGTGTCCGGCTCGAACCGGACGACGAGTTTCTCGTCCGCCTCGTCGGCATTCGGACGGCATGCTGGTCTTCGATACGGTCGGCGTGAAAGGGCTCTACCCTATCAGCGGCGAGGCGTCGCCGGTCGGGCTAGGCCTCCAGGTCCAGCTCGATTTCCACGATCGCGCGGCACTGGTCCAGACCGAGGTCCGGTTGATCGCGGAAATGGAGAGCGAGACTTGGTGGGCGCAGGGCAATGTCATGCTCCGCCTCTTGCGCGAGGAAGGGGGGACGGCGATCGGGCCTGCTTACGCAATGTCGCTGCAGCACAAGCTGGGCGCGAATGCCTGGCTCGGCGTGGAAGGGTCCGGGCAGTTCGAGCCGCTCTCCGGCGATGATACGGCCGCGCATTTCCTCGGGCCGAGCCTGACCCTATCAGTGGCGCGTGAGTCCCCACGCTCAGGTCGAGCTGGGCTTTGCCCTGTTCCGGAGGATTGGCGGGCAGGGCCCACGGAACAGCGACCGCGTCTTCGTTCAGACGACCTTTTAGCGCGGAACGGCAGGGAACGCGTGACCCGATGCGAGACTTTTTGCCTTCCTTCTCTAGGAAATGTCAGTCGATTCGACGTCGGCACGAGCCGACGCCCTTCCGACGACCGCTTTGGGGCGGCGTGGCGACTGAATGGCGTTCAACCCGCTTCGCTGCGGACCCTTTTTGCCGTGTCTCAGGCTTCGCTGAGCCTGGCGATGTCGGTATTGCTCCGCAGCTCAGTGGATCATGGAGGATATTATGAGCCGCGGCGGTGCGAAGCCGCATGACCGGCCCACCGCCGTGCCCCCCTCTCGGTCGGCAGGGAGGCACCAGTGGCTGCTGCAGAATCGCGTACCGCTGATTGTCGCGCTTGCGTTGTTCATGGAGACGATGGACTCCACCATCCTGTCGACAGCGTTGCCGGTAATTGCGAGGGACATTCACGCACCGGTTCTTTCCCTCAAGCTGGCGCTTACAACCTATTTGATATCCCTGGCCGCGCTGGTTCCCGCCAGCGGATGGATTGCCGACCGTTTTGGGGCGAAGCCGGTCTTCATCTCGGCCATGCTGGTGTTCATGGCCGGATCTGCGCTTTGCGCGACTCAGGCAACGCTGCTCGGCCTTATCCTCGCGCGCGGACTACAGGGCATGGGCGGGGCGATGATGGTGCCGGTAGGCCGCCTCATTGTGCTTCGCAGCGTTCCCAGGAAGGATCGGATCCAGGCCCTTTCCTATGTCGTGATACCGGCGCTCGTCGGGCCGGCTGTGGGTCCGGTGGTGGGAGCGGCCGTGACCATAGCGCTGGGCTGGCCATGGATATTCCTGATCAACCTGCCGATCGGCAGCGTCGCAATATTGGTAGCGCTTCGTTTTCTGCCGAATATCAAGGAAGAGGCCCGCGAGAATTTTGACCTGCATGGGTTCATCCTGTCGGCTTTGGGGCTCGCTGCACTGATGTTCGGACTATCGGCTTCGGATGGAGGCGCTGTCCCCTCACTCGTTTCGATCGGACTTGTCGGGACCGGCCTGGTGTTGTTGTGCGCCTATGTCGTGCGCGGTCGGAGGCGTGATGACCAACTGCTTGATGTGCGGCTGCTGAGGCTGCGAACCTTCAGCGTTGGGATCGTCGGCAGCATCCTGTTCCGCCTCAGTGGCGGTGCGGCCGCGTTCCTGCTGCCGGTGCTCTTCCAGCTCGGGCTCGGACTCAGCGTTCTTGCATCCGGAGGCTTGAGCGCCCTTTATGCGCTCGGCGCCTTGACCATGCGAGGTGTGGCGCCCCGAATCCTCGACCGGTTCGGCTTCCGTCGTGTCTTGCTGCTTGGCACCGCCGCAAGTTGCGCATGCACCGCCGGCTTCGGCTTCGTGCATACTCTCTTCTATCCCGCGCTCGTCCCGCTCCTGATCGTGGCCGGCTTTCTTCAGGCTCTGGTGTTCACCGGGGTAAACGGTCTGGTGTTCGCGGACGTGGACGAAGCGAAGATGAGCCGAGCCACCAGTTTCTCAGCCGTCACCATGCAATTTGCGCTATCGCTTGGTATCGCCATACCGGCCCTCGTCCTTCAACTCGGCGGAAGCGCATCGTCCCCCGCCACTCTGCCACTCGCGAGTTTCGGACCACCCTTTTGGACCGCAGCAGCATTGAGCATGACCAGCCTGGTCATTTTCCTGCAACTGCGGCCCACCGACGGCGACGCGCTAAGGCATCGCGAGCAGAGGCTACGTCATCATTGGCAGTGACCTTGCCCGCCATCCTCCGGGCGCGCCCGCCGACACGCCGCTTCGCCCGCTACCGGCTGAAGCCGTCAGCGCGCCGTGGCGTTCCGGCCGACGCCCGTGTCCATATTGTAATCGCGCGGCCACCGCTTGGTCGGGGCGGCCGG
>JAQGLH010000040.1 GCA_028293005.1 Alphaproteobacteria bacterium | reverse complement strand
GCGTGAAACCCAATTCCGCCGCGTGCAGCGCCTGGCGCTTAAAATCCAGTCGTTTCAATAACTCACGGTGGGGCGGACGGGTCCGCCCATAGGTCGGATCGCCCAGCAACGGATGGCCGATCGACGTCATGTGCACGCGGACCTGGTGGGTCCGGCCGGTCTCCAGCCGGCATTCCACCAGCGCGGCGCCGCGCAGCGCCGTCACCAGCCGGTAATGCGTCACCGCACGCTTGCCGCGTCCTTCGCCGACCACCGCCATCTTCTGCCGGTCCGCCGACGAGCGCGCCAGCGGCGCGTCGACCGACCCCGTCGGTGGGTTCGGAACACCGGAAACAATAGCCTGGTAGCGACGATCGATGCTGTGCCGGGCGAATTGTGCCGAAAGGCCTTCGTGGGCGACGTCGGTCTTGGCTGCCACCAGCAGGCCCGACGTCAATTTGTCGATGCGGTGGACGATGCCCGGCCTCGCCACGCCGCCGATCCCCGAAAGATTGCCGGCGCAATGGTGGAGCAGGGCATTGACCAAAGTGCCGTCGGGGTTGCCGTGCGCCGGGTGGACCACCATTCCGGCGGGCTTGTCGATAACGATCAGATGCTCGTCCTCATAGACGATGTCGAGCGCCAGATCCTGTGGCACATTGTGCGCTGGAGCCGGCTCGGGGATATGCACTTCGTAGCTGTGCCCCGCCGCCGCCTTGGCGGCCGGATCGCGGATCGCAGTGCCGGCCTGGTTGAGCACGCTGCCGCTGCTGATCAACTGCTTCAGGCGCTCGCGCGACAAGGTCGGCAGCGCTGCGGCGAGCGCCCGATCGAGCCGCCAGCCTGCGCTGTCGTCCGCGATCGTCGCTCGAATGATCGACACCCCCCGGTCCATTCGCTTAGGAATGTGGGGATGAAGTGCCGGATTTCAAGGGATTTGCTCGATCGTTTCGCGGCTGAAGCCGAAGCCGCTGCGCCACGCGAAGTGTGCGGCCTGTTGCTCGGAAACCGCGGCATGATCAGCGCTTCGGTGGCGCTCCCGAACAGCGCCGACGACCCGTTTCGAGGCTTTGCGATCGCGCCGGCCGATCAGTTTGCCGCGGCGCGCGCCGCCCGCGCGGCGGGGCTGCGCATCCTTGGCTGCTATCATTCGCATCCGAGCGGCGTCACGACGCCTTCGCTTGCGGATGCGGCGCAGGCCGGGGAGGCAGGCTTTTACTGGATGATCGTCCACGGTGCGCGCCGGCGCCTGTGGATCAGCCGCACGCAAGGCAAGGTCGCCGGAAGGTTCGATCCCGTCGAACTCGAAATCGTTGAAACCCCAGCCTTTCAGGAAACCACTGCCTTGCAACCTGCAGGCGCAGGCGCCAATAGGAGACGGGGCACATCCTTAGCGCCACGACAGGGGCCGTCACCGCAATGAAATCCCATGACTTCGCGAGCTTACTCTGTTCCCGTCTCTGTCACGATCTGCTGAGCCCGATCGGGGCGCTCAACAACGGTATCGAGCTGCTCTCGGACGAACATGATCCGGAAATGCGCGCACGCTGCCTCGACCTGCTCGGCGAGAGCGCGCGCGCCTCGGCCAACAAATTGAAATTCTTCCGCCTCGCGTTCGGCGCGGCGGGCGGTTTCGCGGACGAGGTCGACACGCGCGAGGCGCGGGTCGCGATCGAGGGCTTGTTCGGAGGCGACGGCCGCATCCAGCTCGGCTGGATGGTCGATGAGCCCACCATGAGCAAATCGGCATTGAAGGTGCTTCTCAACCTCGTCCTGCTTGCCGGCGACGCGCTGGTGCGCGGCGGCCGGCTCGACGTCGGCGCCGAACGGCACGACCACGGGCTCGATATCGTCATTCGCGCGGAAGGTGGCCGCATCGTGCTCGATCCCGAGCTCAAGAAGGTGCTGCTCGGCGACAGCGATGAAGAATCGATCGCGCCGCGCGCGGCGGCCGCCTGGCTGATCCACTCGCTCGTCGTTGATGGCGGCGGCGAGGTTCAGGTCGCCGACGGCGAAGAGGGCGTGCTGCTGTTCGGAGCCTCGCTCCCGGCATAATGGATTGATCGCCCCCTCGATTCCGAGGGGAGGGGAACCGTGCAAGGGCGCAGGGGCGTTTTCGTAAAGGCCCTTTCCACCTCACGGTCGCCTCTCCCAGAATGTGGAGAGGAAACGTCCCCGGTAAAGGCCTTCTTTACCAGCCTGTCGCCATAAGCGCTCCTCGACGTCCGCGAGTGGAGCGCATGAAAGACCTGATTGCCGATTTCATCGCCGAGACCCGCGAGATGCTTGAGGCCTTGGGCGGCGAGATCGTGGCTTGGGAAGCCGCGCCCGACGACAAGGCGCGGCTCGACGAGATTTTCCGCTTCGTCCACACCGTCAAGGGCAATTGCGGCTTCTTCAACCTGCCGCGGCTCGAGGTCCTCAGCCACGCCGCCGAAGGCGCCCTCGCCGAGGTCCGCTCGGGCGAGAGGGCGCCCGATGATGACCTCGTCAGCGCAGTGCTTGCGATCCTCGACCGCATCGCGGAGTTGGTGCAGGCGCTCGAAACCGGCCAGGCGATCTCGAGCGCCGACGACGAGCAGCTGATCGCCGCGCTCAGCGAGCGGCGGGCGGGGGAGCGCGAGGCGCAAGAACGCGCGGTCGAGGCAGACAGCGAGCGAAGCAAGGCCATCCGCTCGATCCGCTTGTCGGTCGATCTTCTCGACCGGATGATGAACGGCATTTCCGACATGGTGCTTGCGAGGAACGAGCTCGCGCGGCGGCTGCGCGAGGCGCCGGGCGACCTCGCGGTCGAAAATGCCTTCGAACGCGTGTCCGCCTGCATCGCCGAGATGCGCGACTCGATCACCCGCACCCGTATGCAGCGGATGGACAGCCTGTTCGTGCTGTTGCCGCGAATGGTCCGCGACATATCGAGCCAGCTCGGGAAGAAGGTCGCGCTGCGGGTCGAGGGCGGCGATGTCGAGCTCGACCGCGAGATGATCGACATGATCCGCGATCCGCTCACCCATATCGTGCGCAACGCGATCGACCACGGCATCGAGAGTGCCGAACGCCGGATCAAGGCCGGCAAGCCGACGATCGGCACGCTCCGTATCTCGGCGCAGCAATCCGGCAACCAGATATTGATCGAGATCGCCGACGACGGTGCCGGCATCGACGGCGATAAATTGCTCCGCAAGGCGATTGCCGGCGGCTTGCTCAGCTCTGAGCAGGGCGAGCGTCTTTCGCCCGCGCAGCGCACCGCATTGATCTTCGAAGCGGGCTTGTCGACCGCCGACGAGGTCACCGCCATTTCGGGGCGCGGCGTCGGCATGGACGTGGTGCGGGCCAACATCGAGCATATCGGCGGGCTTGTCGATGTCGAAAGCAGGCCGGGCCATGGCCTCCGCCTGACGCTTCGCGTGCCGTTGACCTTGACGATCATTCCCGCGCTCACGATCAGCGTCGGCGGCGGCAAATTTGCCATCCCTCGCTCGGCGATCGATGAGATCATCGGCGCCGCCAACGCCGCGGTTCGCATCGAGACGCTCGCCGGCGCCGAGCTTGCGGCGATCCGCGACCGCCGCATTCCCCTGGTCTCGCTGGCCGATGTGCTCGGCGTTGCGAGCGCCTGCTCCCCCGCCAGCCGGACAATCGTCGTGCTGCGCCCCGCCGGCGGCGGCGATTATGCGTTGGCGGTCGATGCCGTCCACGATCACGAGGAGTTGGTCGTCAAGCCCGCCGCTCCGGCGGTGATGGCGACCGGCCTTTACGCCGGCACCACGCTTGCGGACGACGGATGCCCGGTGCTGCTGCTCGATGCGGCCGGGATCGCCGCCAGCGCGGGCGTCAGCCTCGATCATGACCCGTTCGAGAGGTCGCCCGCCGCCGCCGAGGCCGAGCAAAAAGTCCGCGGAATTCCCGCGCTACTCTTCCGGACGCTCGATGGTGCCAAACGGGCGGTCCGCATGTCGGTCGTCGAGCGGATCGAGCAGGTTGCGCCGGACGCGGTCAAGTTCAGCGCCGGCCGGCTGCGGATCGCGCTCGGCGGCAAGATCGTCCCGCTCGCCGGATGCGGCGATATCGTGCCGCAACGGCCGCTGCATATCCTGCGGCTCAACGACGGAAGCGCGGAACTGGCCTACGGCTTTGCCGATATGATCGACATCGTCGAACTCGCCGACGCTATCCAGCCCGCGCATGCGCCGGGCGAGGTCGGCGGCGTGACGTTGATCGATGGCGAGCAGATCGAGGTGATCGATCCCCACTGGCTGTTTGGAGATGTCGCCGGAACGGAGGCCTGCTCCCGGTCCAGCTCTGGCGCGCCCGGGGGCCTGGTTTGCGCGCTCGCCGATGACGGCTGGATGGAGAATATTCTTCGCCCGCTCATCCAGGGCGCAGGCTATCGAACGGTTCGGATCGGCGACGCCGATGCCGCTGATGCCGACCTCGTCATCATCACCGCCGAGGCCGAGGTCCCGCCTGCCGCACCGGCAGCGGACATTCTCAAGCTTCGCGCCGGACCGGCGCCGAGCGGTCCCGGCGATGACAGCATCTATCGCTACGATCGTGCGCGGCTGCTCAGCGCGCTTGGCGACCGCGCGGCTGCGAAGGGCAAAGGATGAGCGAGCTTTTTCTCATCGTCACCTTGGCCGGCCAACGTATCGGCGTTCCCGCCCGAGACGTCGAAGCGGTGGTCGAGATCGGCGCGCTGGTCCCCGTGCCGCGCGCAGCGACGCACGTTGCCGGCCTTGCTGCGTTGCGCAGCAAGGTGTTGACCGTGATCGACTGTTACGCCTCGCTTGGGCTGCAGGCCCTGCAGCCCCGGCGGCGGCGGCGGCAGGCGATCGTGACCCAGGCCGAGGGCCATAGCTACGCGTTGATGGTCGACGAGGCCGAGGACGTGGTCGAAATCGCGACCGAGGTGCAGCCCGTCCGTGTGCCACTGAGCCCAGGGTGGCGGCGCGTAACGACGGGCATGATCGAGATCGGGGGCGCGCCTTTGCTGCTGGTGGACATGCAGGCTCTGCTCGCCGGCCCCAACGCGCCGGCGGCGCGCGACGCGAGCCCCAAGGCGGCGTGAGCATGCAAGACGAGCGTGCGGCCTGAGCGTGTGGCCTAAGCAGGGGGGTGCGATCCCCTTAACGCTGTCCTTACTTATTGCATCCTAGACTGCGCGCGCGCTCGACCGGGCGGGGTCTACCGGAGTGGAGAACGAATGAAGAGCTGTCTTGTCGTCGATGATTCAAAGGTGATCCGCAAGGTCGCCCGGCACATTCTGGAAACGCTCGATTTTTCCGTCGACGAAGCGGAAGACGGACGCCAGGCGCTCGATCGCTGCGCGGCGCAGATGCCCGACGTCGTCCTGCTCGACTGGAACATGCCGGTGATGGGCGGAATGGAATTCCTGCGCACGCTGCGCGAGCAGGATTTCGAGGTCCAGCCGAAGGTGGTGTTCTGCACGACCGAGAATGACGTGGCGCACATCCGCGCCGCGATCGACGCCGGTGCCGACGAATTCGTAATGAAGCCGTTCGATCGCGAGACGCTCGAGAGCAAGCTTCAGATTGTCGGCGTCGCGTGATTCCGGCGACGGCGGCGGTTCCGCGGCTTGCCGGCGCCAGCGGAAAAGGCGCGCTCTCCTCCCCCTTGAAGCTGATGATCGTCGACGATTCGGCGGTCGCCCGCGCCGTGCTTTCACGGATGATCGCGCCGAACGAGGATCTGGAGGTCGTCGCGCTCGCCGCCAACGCGCGCGAGGCGCTCGACGCGCTCGACACCAACCGGATCGACATCGTCATTCTCGATGTCGAGATGCCGGGCGAGACCGGTCTCGACATCCTGCCTCAGATCCTCGCGCGAGGCGCGGGCGCACAGGTGCTGGTCGTCTCGTCGCTTTGCGAAGATGGCGCCGAAACGACGCTCAAGGCGCTGGCGCTGGGCGCAGCCGACACATTGCCCAAGCCCGGGACCGGGGCGTTCGGCGGCCGCTTCGCGGAAGTCCTCGCCGCGCGCCTGCGCAGGATCGGCCCGGCGCGCGCGCAGCGCGACAGCGGTTCCGCCGCGGCGGGCGACCTCATGAGATCGTTGCCGAACGGGAGGCTCGCGTGCATCGCGCTCGGCGCATCGACGGGCGGACTTCATGCGCTCAACGAATTCTTCGCGCTGCTTCCGGCACGCATCTCCGCGCCGATCTTGATCACCCAGCATTTGCCGGCCGAGTTCATGCCCTTTTTCGCCCGTCAGCTCGCTGCGGCATCGGGCCGCACGGTGCGCGTCGGTGAGACCGGCATGCCCCTCGTGGCCGAGGAGATCATCGTCGCCCCGGGGGATGCCCATCTGGGCCTTCGCCGCCGGGGCAACCAGGTCACCGTCGAGCTGATCGATGCGCCGGCCAGCTCGGGCTGCATGCCTTCGGTCGACGTGATGCTTTCGGCTTTGTCTGAGGTTTACGGCAAGGACGCGCTTGGCGTGATCCTCAGCGGCATGGGACGCGACGGGCTGGTCGGCAGCGCGCGGCTGATCGAGCGTGGCGGTGCGATCCTCGTACAGGACGAGCCATCCTCCTCGGTTTGGGGGATGCCGGGCGCGGTCGCGGAAGCCGGGCTCGCCTCGGCGGCTCTGCCGCCGGCCGAAATCGCCCATTATGTCGGCGCACGGGCGAGCGCGTGGACGTAAGCGACAGCGCGATCCGCATCCTCTCGACGCTGCTCGAGGTGCGGACCGGGCAGCAGCTCTCCGTCGGTCGCCATTGGCGGATCGAGACGGCGCTCAGCGCGCTGATGCGCGCGCGCGGCATCGACAGCGTCGATCAGCTCGTTACGGCGCTTGCCCGCGGCCGCGACCCTTCGCTCACCGAGGATGTCGTCGAAGGACTGCTGAACAACGAAACCTATTTCTTTCGCGATCGGCGTCCGTTCGATCTGCTGTTCGACGGCGCGCTCGACCGCGTCGCCCGGGCGCGCGACGGCGAGCGGCGGCTCGCGATCTGGTGCGCTGGCTGCTCGACCGGACAGGAAGCCTATTCGCTGGCGATGGCGTTCGCGGAGGATCCTGCCCGCTGGGCAGGCTGGAGCATCGATATCCTCGGCACCGACGTGTCGCGCGCAGCGGTGACTCGCGCGCGGGAAGGGCTTTATTCGCAATTCGAGGTGCAACGCGGCTTGTCGGCGATCCAGACGTTGCGCTGGTTCGAGCAGGAGGGCGGCGGGTGGCGGATCTCGCCGCAGCTGCGCGATGCGGTTCGTTTCGACGTGCACAGCCTCACCGAGGCTGCCCCGCCAGGCGCTTTCGACCTCATCCTGTGCCGCAACGTGCTTCTCTATTTTGGCGCAGAGACGCGGCGGGCGGTGTTCGACAGGCTGGCGGGCGCCGCGGGGCAGGGGGCCTTCCTGATGCTGGGCGCTGCCGAGACGGTGATCGGCCAGACCAGCCAGTTCGCCCCGGACCCGGCGCTCCGCGGGCTTTATCTGCGAGTCGAGCAGCCGCAACCGGCGCAGCCGCGTATCCTCGCCGACCGGGCGTCGGCGTAGCGTTCAGGCGGGCTGCCGAAAACCGGCCGGAAACGGAAAGGCGAGGGTTGACGTTCATGCCAAATTGTCGCGCATGTAAGCCATGCTAGACTCGATCGACTGTCCGTCGCCCAATTTCGACGAGCGGGCGCTGGCGATCTCGATGATCGTCCTCCACTATACAGGCATGGCCGATGCGGCCTCCGCGATCGCGCGGTTGACCGATGCCGACGCCAAGGTGTCCGCCCATTATCTCGTCGCCGAAGACGGCAAGGTCTTGAACCTGGTGCCAGAGGAGATGCGCGCCTGGCATGCCGGCCAATCCTATTGGCGCGGGATCACCGATATCAATTCGGCGAGCATCGGCATCGAGATCGTCAATCCCGGGCACGAGTTCGGCTATCAGCCGTTTCCCGACCAGCAGATGGAAGCCCTGCTCCCGCTGGTCGCGGCAATCGTCGAGCGGCACGGCATCTTCCCATCCAATGTCGTCGGCCATTCGGATATTGCTCCGGCGCGCAAGCAGGATCCGGGCGAGCTGTTCGACTGGGGTCGGCTTGCCAAATCGCGGCTGGCGTTGCCGCGGCCGGTCAAGAATCTGGTCGATCCGCTCTGGACCGACGGCGGCTTCCTGCTCGCGCTCGAGCGTTTCGGCTACGACGTCCGCAAACCGCGCGCGGCGGTCACCGCATTCCAGCGTCGTTTCCGGCCCGAGCTGATCGATGGCGAGATAGATGGCGAAAGCCGCGCAATATTGCTCAGTCTGCTCTTGGATCGCGAGCGCGGACTGGCTAAATAGGATTTGCCAGAGGGCCGGGCGGCCGCTGCCTTGCGTGCAGGGGAGAGGAAAGTCCGGGCTCCATGGAACCGCGGTGCCGGGTAACACCCGGCGGGGGCGACCCTAGGGAAAGTGCAACAGAGAGCAGGTCGCGCTGGGCTTCGGCCCGATTCTTCGGAGGCGTGACAGTGAAAGGGTGCGGTAAGAGCGCACCGGGTCTCCGGCAACGGCAGACCGCATGGTAAACCCCACCGGGAGCAAGACCGAATAGGGGCGGCACATGGGCCTGGTTCCGGCTCGTCGCCCGGGTTGGTTGCTTGAGGGGCGGAGCAATCCGTCTCCTAGAGGAATGGTCGCACAGGCGGAGCAATCCGCCGGACAAAACCCGGCTTACAGGCCCTCTGGCGCTTTTATTCCGAACGATGGCACCGGCCGCTCCCCCGCCGGAGTGCGGCTCTCGCGTCAGCGGGAAAAG
Organism: Alphaproteobacteria bacterium; assembly: GCA_028293005.1. The sequence continues at coordinate 7,322 of JAQGLH010000040.1, read as the reverse complement.
CAAATAACCCCCGCATTTTTCCGCTGGGATGGCTGGCGCTTCGCGGGGGGCATGTTTAGACGGGAAGAATCTATGGCTCGACCGACGCGATCAAATGACTGGGGTTTTCCGCGCTGGCGAGGCTACGGAACCAACCGCGAGGCCGCAGAGGTCCGCATCTGCGACCGCCACGGCTGCGACAAGCCCGGCAATCATCCGGCGCCCAAGGCCCCGAACCAACCCGACCGCTGGTATTTCTGCGAAACCCACGCCGCCGATTACAATCGCCGCTGGAATTACTTCCACGGTTTGAGCGCCGAGGAAGCCGCGGCGCGCGAAGCGGAAGAGGTGAGCGGCGCGAATGGCTATCGCAGCGCCCAATATTATGGCTGGGGCGGTCCCGGTGACGGCACGCGTAGCCGCGACGAGATGAAAGCGCTCGAATTGCTCGAAGTCGACACCGACGCCAGCTTCGACACGATCAAGTCGGCCTACCGGCGGCTTGCGAAAGCCAATCACCCCGACACCGCGAAGGACGACAGCGACGCTGCCATCCGCTTCCAGGCAGTGCAGGCGGCCTATGACGTGCTGCGCAAGGCCGAGGAGCGTCGTAGCGGCCAAGGCTGAACGCCGGCGCTGATCCGGTTTCCCGCTGCCCTATTTCTGGTTCAGGCGCTCGGCGGTCTTGCGGATCAACGCGATCATGTTGGGTATGCCCTGGGTGCGGTTCGAGCTGAGCTGGTTCTTGAGGTCGAACGGGGCCAGCGCCGTCTCGATATCGATGGCCAATATCTCGGCGGGACTGCGGTCCTGCACCGTGGTCAGCAGCAGCGCGATGATCCCTTTGGTGATCGCGGCATTGCTGTCGGCCAGGAAATGGAGCGTGCCGTCGTCGGAAACGGTCGGATAGACCCAGACCGCGGCCGAGCAGCCCCGCACCAAGGTCGCGTCGGTCTTGAGGGCGTCCGGCATCGGCTCGAGCGAACGGCCAAGGTCGATCAGCAGCCGATAGCGGTCGTCGGCTTCGAGCAGCTCATAATCGCTGTAGATGGTTTCGAGCGCAGTCATGGCGGCGGCGGTTAGCACGTGGTCCTGGGGGCGTCATCCCAGATCGATACCGCTGGCGATCGCTTCAAGCTTTCGCACCCGTTCCTTGAGATCGGCGAGCTCGATGCGTCCGGTCGGGCTGCCGGTGGGGGAGGGTGGCATCGTCTCGGTTCGCCGCGCCGCGATCTCGAGGCGCTTGAGCTCCAGCCAACCGTGCCAAGCGCGGAGCCCCGCGATGCTTGCGATGGCGAAAGCGATCAGCGCCGACGAGGCGAGTGCAAGTAACGCAACAGGGTCTGTCATGTCCCGTCTCCTCCGGCCTGCGACACGTCGCGACGCCGCCCGGCCTATCGATCTCTCAATCGTTCGATTTCCTGTTCGAGCAGGTTGCCGCGGTCGGTGGCGATCCGCTCGAGCACCGCGACGCGCTCCTTCAGCGCCTTCACTTCTTCCTGCAGGCGGCCGTTTTCATCGCGGGCGAAACCGTCATCTGCGCGCGGCGCGACCTGCCGGTGCCGTGGGCGGAACATCCAGGCGACGGCGACGATCGCAACCACGAGCACCATCATTTCAAACGGATTCATGCGTCCTGACCTCCTGTCCCTGCCGATCCCAAGCCGGTGTTTGTGTGGGTATTTCGGTCGTGTGCGCTAGCGCAGCTGCTCGATTTCCCGCGCGAGCCTGCTGTTCGAGCTGGTGTAATAAGCCTCCACATCGGCAAGCCGCCGGTTGATGTCGCGGATGCGTGAACGCACATCGCGCACCGCCCGTTTGGGCGAACTCCGCACGCCGCGCCAGAATTTGGCCTGTTCGGGTGTCTCGTCGGCCAGCTCGGCGGGTTTGTCGGGGGCCATCCACGCGGTGATCCAATAAGCGATCAGCGTCCACGGGAAGCCAACGCTCAGCGTCAGGACCACGATCCCGATCCGCACGAGCGTAACGTCGACGCCAGTGTAATCGGCGATCCCGGCGCAGACGCCGAGCCATTTGCGATTCTGCCGATCGAGGTAGAATTTGGTGTGGCGCGGCGCGCTCATTTGCTGATCCTTTCTGGTCGAACAGGCTGGTCTTCGATGCCGATGCTCGCGGGGTCGCAGGCGACCGAGCGCCAATTGGGATTCTCCGCGGTCATGATCCGCTCGATCGTGCACAAGCGGTCGTCGAGGCGGCGGGCGAGCTCGTGAAGCTCGTCGAGCAGATTCTCGTCCTCGGTCGTGAGCGTCGCCTGGCTCTTCCAGCGGGTAATATGGTGAAGGATCACCCAGGGCAGGCCGACGAACAATATGCCGACGATGATGATCGGGAGCAGGAGTTCATCCATTGTCTCAGTCCTCTTTGCCGGCCGCATCGGCGCGCTTGGCTTTCAGGGCTTCGAGCTCGGCTTCGACCTTGTCGGCATTCTTGAGCTCGGCGATTTCCTCTTCGAGGGTCTTGGGGGCTGAGCCGAGCGTCAGCGCGTCGGCCTGGCCTTCGGCTAAATCGGCGTGGCGCTCGAGCAGATCGAAGCGCGAGAAAGCGTCGTCGACCTTGGTGCCGGCATACATTTCGCGCATCCGCACCCGGTTTTGCGCGCCTTCGAGCCGGCTCTGAATGGCATTCTGGCGCGAGCGCGCCTCGCGCAGCTTCGCCTGAAGCTTGGCGATGTCCGCCTCGGACGCCCTCAGGCCATCGTCGAGCACGGCAATCTCCGCCTGGAGGCTGTCCGCCATATCGACCGCTTTTTGCCGCTCGACCAACGCCGCCTTGGCGAGATCTTCGCGCTCCTTCGACAGCGCGAGTTCCGCTTTCTCCATCCAGCCGTCCTGGAGGCGCTCGAGCTTGTCGATGTGGCGCCGCATTTCCTTCTGATCGGCGATCGTGCGCGCTGCCGACGCGCGAACCTCGACCAACGTCTCTTCCATTTCCATGATGATCATCCGGATCATCTTGGCGGGATCCTCCGCCTTATCGAGCAGGTCGGTCACGTTCGCCGCAATGATATCTCGCGTCCGCGAAAAAATACTCATCTTCTACTCCTTTACCTGTCCGTTGCGCGACGCATGCGACCTTGACGACCCTTTGCTGCGGATGCGGGGAGAGGGTGCTGCGCCTCTCCCCCCTCCGCCCGTTCAGGCGACCAGGCGATCACCGGCAGCCACCTGCATTGCCTGCGCAGCGCTCACCGCTGTCCGCGCCGGCTCGACCGAAGCCGCCACCGCCGCGGTCGTGAGGACAAATGCCCCGATCATCGCGCCAATATGGGTCAAAACATCCCTGCTGAACATCTTCAGTCTCCCTGACATCTGGTCCGCCGCATCGACGGTCATGCATCAAGCGTTACAAGAGCCATGCCAAATCGCCCGAGTGGCTGGAAACCGCCACTTCCCGCCGAAAGCGATATGATTGCACCGCTTTCTTCTTGCCAACAAACGGTCAATTATCCCAAAAGATAGGAATGGAACGCAACACGCATTTAGTCGGCCAATCCTCCTCCTTTCTAGATGCGATCGAGCGCGCGAGCCGCGCCGCGCCGCTCGACCGGCCGGTGCTCGTCATCGGCGAGCGCGGCACTGGCAAGGAGCTGGTCGCGGAGCGGCTGCACCGTCTTTCCGGACGGTGGGATGGTCCATTGGTGGTGATGAATTGCGCGGCGCTCCCCGAGGCGCTGATCGAGGCCGAATTGTTCGGCCATGAGGCGGGCGCCTTCACCGGCGCGACCAAGGCGCGCACCGGGCGTTTCGAGGAAGCGGACGGCGGCACATTGTTCCTCGACGAGCTCGCGACGTTGTCTTCGGCTGCGCAGGACCGGCTGCTGCGCGCGGTCGAATATGGCGAGGTCACGAGGATCGGCGCGTCGCGGCCGGTGGAGGTCGACGTGCGCATCGTCGCGGCGACCAACGAGCATCTGCCGAGGCTGGTCGAGCAGGGCCGCTTTCGCGCCGATCTGCTCGACCGGCTGAGCTTCGAGGTCGTGACCTTGCCGCCGCTCCGCCATCGCGCCAGCGACATCCCGGTGCTGGCCGATCATTTTGCGCGGCGGATGGCGCTCGAGCTCGAATGGCCGCGCTGGCCGGGTTTCAGCCGCGCCGCAGCGGCGATGCTGCAGAGCTATGATTGGCCCGGCAACGTACGTGAGCTTCGCAATGTCGTCGAGCGCGCGGTCTATCGCTGGGAGAATCCGGATAGCCCGATCGACGTGATCCAGTTCGATCCGTTCGAATCGCCGTGGGGCGCTCCCCCTGCCAGTCCGGCGAACGAGAACAGGACTCTTCCGAACGCACCGTCGCCGCGGGAGGCGGAGTCGCAGGCCTTGTCCGCGCCAGCCATGGCTTCGGGTCACCATCCGGGCGGCTGCACCGATTTGCGCCTGGCGATTGCCGAATATGAAAAAGCGATCCTCGCGGCGGCGCTGGAGCGATGCCGCTGGAATCAACGCGCCGCTGCAGCCGCGCTTCAGCTCAGCTACGATCAGCTTCGCCATGCGCTGAAGCGCCATAAATTGGGCTGAATCCTCGCTTCCGGCCTCTTTTTGCACGCGGCGCCGATATCAGGGCTCCCGCACCCCTCCCGCGCGTTGGGCAGCGCATAACCGGATGGAGACGTCGATCCGATGGCCTTTACCTTGCCAGCTCTGCCTTATGCCAAAGACCGTCTCGCGCCGCACATGTCGGCCGAAACGCTCAGCTACCACCACGGCAAGCACCACAAGGCCTATGTCGACAAGACCAACCAGCTGATCGGCGAGAAGGCGCTCGAAGGCGCGTCGCTGCTCGAGGTGATCCGCGCGGCGCACGAGCGCGGCGAGACGGCGCTCTACGACCAGGCCGCACAGCTCTGGAACCACAGCTTCTTCTGGCAATGCCTCGCGCCCGCCGAGGGCCAGAAGCCGACCGGGCAGCTCGCCGAGATGATCGACGAAGAGTTCGGTTCGACCAGCGCGCTGATCGATGCCCTCAAGAGCGAAGCGGTCGGTCATTTTTCCAACGGCTGGGCATGGCTCCTGCTCGATCGCGACCAGCTGCGCATCACTTCGCTCCACGATGCGGACACCCCGGTCACGCGCGACGGCATGAAGCCGTTGCTGACGCTCGATGTCTGGGAACATGCTTATTACGTCGATTATCGCAACGTCCGCGCCGATTTCGCCGATGCGGTGCTGCGCAATCTGATCAACTGGGAATTCGTCGGCAGCAACCTCGACGGCAACGGCGAGAAACGAGCCGATCAGCCGGGCTGAGCAATCAGCTCTTGAGCCTGTAGCCGGTCTTGAACATCCACGCGACGATCAGCAGGCAGACGATCAGGAAGCCGAGCGTCATGCCGAGGCTGAGGCCGATGCTCACGTCCGATGTTCCGTAGAAGCTCCATCGAAAGCCGCTGATCAGGTAGACGACCGGATTGAACAAGGAGAGCGTCCGCCAGAGCGGCGGCAGCATGTCGATCGAGTAGAAGGCGCCGCCGAGGAAGGTCAGCGGCGTCACCACCAGCATCGGGATGATCTGCAGCTGCTCGAATCCCTTCGACCAGATGCCGATGATGAAGCCGAACAGGCTGAAGGTGGTCGCGGTCAGCAGCAGGAACGCGATCATCCAGAACGGATGCAGGATCTCGAAGCGGACGAACAGAGCCGCGGTCGCGAGGATCACCAGGCCGAGCGCGATCGATTTGGTCGCGGCTGCGCCGACATAGGCGAGCACCGCTTCGAACGACGAGATCGGTGCGGACAGCAGTTCGTAGATCGTGCCGGTGAACTTGGGAAAATAGATGCCGAACGAGGCGTTGAAGATGCTCTGCGTGAACAGCGACAGCATCACCAGCCCGGGGATGATGAACGCGCCGTAGCTGACGCCGCCGACCTCGCTCATCCGCGACCCGATCGCCGATCCGAACACGACGAAGTAGAGCGAGGTGGTGATTACCGGCGTGACCAGGCTCTGCCACAGGGTGCGCAGCGCGCGCGCCATCTCGAAGCGGTAGATCGCCCAGACGCCATGATGGTTGAACTGGAGTCTCATCGCTCGGTTTCCCCGCGATCGGGGCGCTGGTCGGGCGGGTCGTCACGCCCGCCGTCGTGAACCAGGCTGACGAAAATCTCCTCGAGCGAGCTTTCCTGGGTGTTGAGATCCTTAAAGCCGATGTGGAGGTCGCTCATCCGGCGCAGCAGCGAAGGGATGCCGGTGTGTTCGGCATTGGCGTCGAAGGCGTAGACCAGTTCGTTGCCGTCCGCCTCGAGGCTGAGGTTCCAGTCGGCGAGTTCGGGCGGAATCGCGATCATCGCGTCGTTGAGGTTGAGCGTGAGCTGCCGCTTGCCGAGCTTCTGCATCAGCGCGCTCTTGTCCTCGACCAGGATCAGCCGGCCTTTGCTGATGACGCCGATCCTGTCGGCCATCTGTTCGGCTTCCTCGATATAATGGGTGGTGAGGATCACGGTGACCCCGCGCTCCCGCAGGCCGCGCACCAGCGCCCACATGTCGCGGCGAAGCTCGACGTCGACCCCGGCGGTCGGCTCGTCGAGGAACAATATGTCGGGCTCGTGGCTCAACGCCTTGGCGATCATCACACGGCGCTTCATGCCGCCCGAAAGCTCCATGATCCGTGCCTTGCGCTTGTCCCAGAGCGACAGGTCTCGCAAGATCTGCTCGATAAGTGTCGGGTTGGGCGCGCGGCCGAACAGTCCGCGGCTGAAGCTGACCGTCGCCCACACCGTCTCCCAGCTGTCGGTGGTCAATTCCTGCGGGACGAGGCCAATCTTGGCGCGTGCGGCGCGGTAGTCGCGCACGATATCGTGACCGTCGGCAAGCACAGTGCCGCCGCTCGGATTCACGATGCCGCAGATGATGCTGATGAGTGTCGTCTTGCCAGCGCCATTTGGCCCCAGCAGCGCGAAGATTTCACCACGACGTATCGCGAGATCGATGCCTTTGAGCGCCTTGAAGCCAGTCGCATAGGTCTTCGACAAGTTGGAAATAGAGATGATCGGCTGCATGAATTCTCTTTGTTCGCGTTCACAACAACGTGGGTCTCGGTACGCAATGACTCCTTACCGCCGCATTCTCTTGCGACTCTCGCTGCGACCCGGAAGGAGATTCGCCTATGACGACCTTCACGATCACCACGCACTATCGTGGTCACCATTCCATGATCGTTTCAGTGCAGGACGAGAACCAGCGCGAGATAGCGGCGACGGAGGCCTTTACGCTCGAGCATGCCAAGCACATCGCTTATGGATATGCGGTGCTCGTCACAAAGACCAGAGCAGATGACTCCCTCGTCCTCGACACCTCCGTGCCCGAAAGGCCGGAGAATTGACCTGATTA
>JAQGLH010000019.1 GCA_028293005.1 Alphaproteobacteria bacterium | reverse complement strand
TCGGCCGCGCGCCACCGTGCGGACGCCCGCCGTGGAGCCCGCGCCGCCCACACCCGCCTTTACGCCCGCTCCGGTGGCCGAGGCTCCGGCGATGACACCCCCCGCCGCCGCGCCGGTGACGGAATTGCCGGCGCCGGCGCCGGTCCCGGCAGAGTCGACCGGGGCGACCGCCCAACCCGCGCAGCCCGCGCCGAACAACCTCGTTTGGCTGTGGCTGCTCGGGGCAGCGCTGGCCGCCGTCGCCGCGATATTGCTGTTCCGCCGCCTGCGCCGGTCGGAGGATCATTTCGCGGATGACGAATATGACGACGAGCCGGTCTATGCGATGGGTGCGCCGGCCGAGGCGATCGAGCCTGCGCCGGCGATGGCCGCGCCGATGATGGCCCCGCTTGCTTATGAGACAGCGCCGGCATCGGCCGCGCCAGCAGCCGCCGCAGCCGCCGCAGCCGCCGCCGCCGCAACGGCTGGAACCGTAGCCGCGGCGGGGGGTGCTACCAGCCAGGAGCGTCCGTCGCTCGAGTTGCTGATGCGCCCGGTCCGCGCCGGCGTCACCGACGACGATGCGGTCGTGGAATTCGAGCTGACGATCGACAACCAGGGCTCGGGCCCCGCGCGCGACGTGCGCATATCGACCTGGATGTTCCCCGCCGGCTCGGCGAAAGGAACCGGAATGGAATCGTTGCTCATCGAGCCGGATGCCGAAGCCGATGTGATTGGCGCCGGCGACAGCAAGAGCTTCGAGACCCAAGTCGCTCTGCCGACATCCGGTATCGAGCAGGATTCGGTCCTGCCTGTGGTGGTGGCCGAAGCGCGCTACCGGCTCGAGGACGGCAGCGAGCGCCGCACCTCCGCCTCGTTCGCGGTCGGCGTGCCGGTCGGCGGCGAGCTAGCGCATTTCGATCTCGAGAACCCCTCTGGGCTGCACGAAGGCGTCGAAGCCAGACCGCTCGAAACGCAACAAGCGTGACTCTATCCCCCACCCGCTCGCGGGTGGGGGAACTGGCTGCCGAGGAGCGGAGACACCCGCTTAGACGTCGAGGTTGGCGACGCTCAGCGCATTTTCCTGGATGAACTCGCGGCGCGGCTCGACGACGTCACCCATCAGCCGGGTGAAGATTTCGTCGGCGACGTCGGCCTGCTCGACCTCGACCTGAAGCAGCGAGCGATTGTCCTTGTCGAGCGTGGTCTCCCAAAGCTGCTCGGCGTTCATCTCGCCAAGGCCCTTGTAGCGCTGGACCGAAAGTCCCTTGCGCCCCGCCGCGAGGATGCCCTCGAGCAATTCGCTCGGCCGACGCACCAGGACGCCGCGCGCGTCCGGAGCGCGCTCGGCGCTGGGAACCTCGTCGAGTTCGGCGCCCGGCACATGCTCCGCCTTGTCGTCCTGCTCGCTGCGCTCGTCCGACGCTGCCGTCTTGAGCGAGACCAGCCGCGATGAAGTGGCATAGGTCGCGACCTGCTCGGAAGTCAGCAGGTGGAGCTTGCGGGCCTCGGCGCTGAGCAGGAATTTATGATCGACGACATGGTGGTCGGTAACGCCGCGCCACAGCCGGCGAAGCACGTAATTGCCCTCCTCTGTCGCCTCGGCGCCCCAGGTCGACTCCTCGTCGCCTGCCTGCAGCCATTCGGCGGCGCGGATCGCGGCCTCGTTCTTCGCCGTGCCGCGAAGATCGGGGCGGAGCGCGCCGGTCAGCGCGAGCGCCTCGATGATCGCCGGATCGTAGCGGCGGGGCACATAGCGCATCAGGATGCGCATGCGCCGGGCATGCTCGGCGAGCGCGCGCAGATCCTCGCCGGAGCGCGGACCGTCGGCACTCTCGAGCACCATCGCACCGATCCCCGCATCGACGAGATAATCGTCGAGCTTGGAATCGTCCTTCAGATAGACTTCGGATCGGCCCTTGCTGACTTTGTAGAGCGGCGGTTGGGCGATGTAGAGATGGCCGCGCTCGATGATCTCGGGCATTTGCCGGTAGAAAAAGGTCAGCAGCAAGGTCCGGATATGCGCGCCGTCGACGTCGGCATCGGTCATGATCACGATCTTGTGGTAGCGCAATTTCTCGATGTTGAAATCGTCGCGGCCGATACCGGTGCCCATCGCCTGGATCAGGGTCCCGACCTCCTTCGACGACAGCATCCGATCGAAGCGCGCGCGCTCGACGTTGAGGATCTTGCCCTTCAAGGGAAGGATCGCCTGGGTCTTGCGGTCCCGCCCCTGCTTGGCCGAGCCGCCGGCGGAATCGCCCTCGACCAGGAACAATTCGCATTTGGCCGGGTCGCGTTCCTGGCAGTCGGCGAGCTTGCCCGGAAGCGAGGCGATGTCCATCGCGCCCTTGCGCCGGGTGAGCTCGCGCGCCTTGCGTGCCGCCTCGCGCGCAGCGGCGGCGTCGATCACCTTCTGGATGATCGAGCGGGCGTGTCCGGGATTTTCCTCGAGCCATTCGGCGAGCTTGTCCGCGATCAGGCTTTCGAGCGGCTGGCGCACCTCGGACGAAACCAATTTGTCCTTGGTCTGCGAGCTGAACTTGGGATCGGGCAGCTTGACCGAGACGATCGCGGTCAGCCCCTCGCGCATATCGTCGCCGGTCAGGCTGACCTTCTCGCGCTTCAGCGCCCCCGATTTGTCGGCATAATTGTTGAGCGTGCGCGTCAGTGCGGCCCGGAACGCGGCGAGGTGCGTGCCGCCGTCGCGCTGCGGGATGTTGTTGGTGAAGCAGAGGACCTGCTCGTAATAGCTGTCGTTCCACTCGAGCGCGACGTCGATGCCGATATCGTCGCGCTGCCCCGTGACCGAGATCGGATCGGGCACCAGCGGGGTCTTGGCGCGGTCGAGATATTTGACGAACGCGGCGATGCCGCCCTCGTAGAACAGCTCGACCCTCTTTTCGTCCTCGTGCCGCGCATCGACCAGCACCAGCCGCACGCCGGAGTTGAGGAAGGCGAGCTCGCGGTAGCGATGCTCGAGCTTGTCGAAATCGAAGTCGATGATCTTGAACGTGTTCGGCGAGGGCAGGAAGGTGACAAGAGTCCCCTTCTTGCCTTCCGCCGACGGGCCGGTGAGCACGAGCGGAGCTTCGGCGTCGCCGTTGCGGAAGCGCATCCAATGCTCTTCGCCGTCGCGCCAGATGGTGAGCTCCAGCCATTCGGAGAGCGCGTTGACAACCGAGACGCCAACGCCGTGCAGGCCGCCCGAAACCTTGTAGGCATTGTCGTCGGACGTGTTCTCGAATTTGCCGCCGGCGTGGAGCTGGGTCATGATGACCTCGGCCGCCGAAACGCCCTCGCCCTGGTGGATACCGGTCGGGATGCCGCGGCCATTGTCCTCGACCGAGACCGACCCGTCGGCGTTGAGCGTGATCAGGATCAGGTCGCAATGTCCGGCGAGCGCCTCGTCGATCGCATTGTCCGAGACCTCGAACACCATATGGTGAAGGCCCGAGCCGTCGTCGGTATCGCCAATGTACATGCCAGGGCGCTTGCGCACCGCATCCAGGCCTTTGAGCACCTTGATGCTCTCGGCGTCGTATTCGCCATTTTGGGG
>JAQGLH010000004.1 GCA_028293005.1 Alphaproteobacteria bacterium | reverse complement strand
CTGCACCGCGATGCGGCGTCCGACCTGGCTGACGTAAGCCGCTTGGCGACCGCGATAAGCGCCGCCGAACTGCTCCATTATCTGCGGGTGCGCCTTGGCGCCCTGGGCGCGCTCGCTCGAGGAAATGACGTTCTGGCGCGAACCCGACTGGGCCCCCGCCGCGCCGGCGCCCAGCGCCAGCGGCAAAAGCGCCGCTGCGAGCAGCAGCCGGCTATGCTTGATCGTTCGAACCATGACACACTCCACAATGACTGCCTTACAATGGCAGCAGGGCGCAAACGGGCAGCGCGGCCGTTTGATCCGCAGCCGTCACGAGCAGACCATCCTCTCACCTGCCGGCGGCCGGTGCCGCGCCGGCGATTTGCGCTGATAGCCGATTCATTCCATAGTGATAGCAACGCCGGAGTCCGTAACGGGGGCTACACCCATTGGCAGTGCAGCTCGCCTTGCACGGTAAGTTGAGCGGCTTCAGGCGACGCCTGCGCCTGCCCGATGTCGTGCCGCCGTTCAGCGACCGCGTCTATTACGTCTACCGGATCATCTGGTTCGCCGCGCTCGCGCTCGCCTTGATCGGCCCGATCGCGGGCATATACGCGCGCCTCGCCGCACCGAGCAACGACAGCGGACTGATGCTCGGCAGCCGCGTCGGCATTGCCGTGGCCGAGGAGGACGCGACCCGGATCCGTTTCCCGATCGGCGCCGAGACTCCCGCATTGGGAATCAGGCCCGGCGACGATATCGTCGCGGTCGATGGCCTCGAGCTGCCCGCCGTGGTGCCCTTCTCCGATCGGGATCTCGCGAAGCATGGCGACGAGCCCGCCTATATCCTGCTCTCCAATCTGTTCTACGGCACCGGCGAATGGCCGGCCCAGCTGACCATCAAATCTCCCGACGGCAAGCTGCGCACAGTGCCGGTGATGACCGGCGAGCAGCACATCGCTGCCGGCGCCGACGCGATGCATATTCCGCGCGGCTTCCTCGGATTCGTCGACCTGCTCCACGTCGTCACTTATCCATTCCTGCTGGTTGCCGCCTGGTTCCTGCACAAGCGCCAGCCGCGCGACCCGGTGAGCTCGATCCTCTCGATTGCGATCCTGCTGACGATGACCGCCGAGCAGCCATCGGCGACCTTTCTGTCGGAGATGATCCGTCTGCCGCGACCGGCGCACCTGTTCCTCTATGACATGGGCAACATCTGCCTGCTCGCTGGAATCCTGCTGTTCCCGCACGGCAAGCTTTCCCCGCGGCTGCTGCTTGTGCTGGCAGCCTTGCCTGCACTGCTGTTTCTCCATGGCGACGCCTACCGCGGCCTGTTCATCATCTTCATGATCCTGGCGGTGCTGATGCTGATCAGCTGCTTGCGGGCGATGGCGGATGGCGACGTCCGGCAGCAGATCAAATGGGCGCTGTTCGGCTTCTCGGGCTATGCGATCTTCCTCGCCACCTCGTTGATCTGCGACATGATCAAGCCGCAAGCCGGATCGTTCGCAACCCAGATCATCCTCGAAATGTCGGCCGGCCTTGCGCTCGGCGTTGCTTTCCTCTCGATCCAGCTCGGCCTGCTCGTCGCGTTGCTGCGTTTCCGCCTCTACGACGCGGAATTCGTGATCAGCCGCTCGGCGACCTTCGCGGGGCTGGCGCTGGTGACCGGCGCCGCAGTCGCGGGCGTCATCCAGGGATTGGGGACGTGGATCCAGAACACCTTCGGCAGCAATGCCGGGGCGGGTGCCGCCGGCCTCGGCGCCGCGATGGCGACCGCTTTGATCAGTCCCGCCTACAGCCGGATCAACCAGTGGATGGAGCGGCGCTTTCAGAAGGATCTGCTCGAACTGCGCGCCCGCCTTCCCGAGACGGTGCGCGATTTGCGCGAGGTCGCCCCGCTCGACGAGTTGCTGAACGAGGTGCTGGTGCGCGTCCAGGCCGGTGTGCAGACCGTCCGATCGGCCGTGATCGTCAATGGCGCGGTCGAGGAGGTTCTCGGCATTACCAGCGACGAAGCGACATTGTGGCTGAACGGCTTCAACGCCGATCCCGAAAAGAAATTGTGCGACTCCACCGACGCGGTGTTCCGGGTGCGCGTTCCGCTCATCGTCCACGGGCAAAAGCAGATCGGGTGGCTGGTGGTCGGTCCGCGCCCCGACGGCACGACGATCCGCGATGACGAGCAGGAGGCGATGGTCGGGATTGCCGATCCGATCGCGCGCGCGATCGGGATCGTGCTCAAGCGCGACCTGGAGCAGCGCCAGCTGCATGACATCCTCAGCGATTTGGGGCGGCGGCTCGACGACGTCGAGGCGCACCTGCACGGGCCCAAGTTGCAAGCCCAGGGCTGAATTGCACTTTAGTCGTTCGCCGGGACACCTTGGTCGCGGCGATCGGCCAAGGCGGTTGCGCCCGTCGGCGCTAGGGGTTCATAGTATTTCTACGGGAGGACGAAGCTCGGGGAGATTCGATTCGATGGCGGATGCTTTCACAACGCGCGCTCTGCGGACCTCGCTTCTGTTGCCGCTCGCCGCGGCGGCGGCCTTGTCCGCCGCAGGCGCCGCGAATGCCACGGCGCTGGTGGTTCGCTCGTCTGGTCCCTCGGCGCCCAGTTACAAGCCCGGCAAGGCACTGCCCGACAACGCAAGGGTCGCGCTTCGGCCCGGCGATATGCTGACCGTGCTTGCCACTGATAGCACGCGCACCTTCCGAGGCCCCGGCACGTTTGCGCTGGCGGGCGGCGGCGGCGGCGGCAACCCGGCGGCGCTGGCCGGCCGGCGCGGCCGTTTCAGCGCGCTGCGCACCGCCGGCATCATCCCGCGCAGCCCTACCTTGTGGCATATCGATGTCGCGCAAAACGGCAGGATGTGCCTTGCCGACCGTCATAACGTGATGCTGTGGCGCGCGAACGCGACGCGTGCGGCGACGCTGACGATCAACCAGGGCAGCAGCAAGCAGAGCGCGCAATGGCCCGCCGGGCAGGCGACGCTCGCTTGGCCGACCGCCGTTCCGATCGTCGCCGGCGCCGAATATCAGCTGAGCCTCGCCGATGCCGCACCGAGCCGGATAACGTTCGCGACGCTGGCGACGATGCCGACCGATCTGACCTCGGTGGCGACCGCTCTGATCGAGCAGAAATGCGACAATCAACTCGAGCTCTTGATCCAGACGGTACCCGAAGCGAATCCGAACGGAAGCTAACCCCGCCTTTGGGTGGTCAAGAGGCGCGTGTTGCGGAGTGGAGAGCGCGGCAGGGCCGGGCGTCGAGCCGAGCCTCGAGGCGCGTCTTGTCGAAATGGGCGGCCGATCCGCGGCTGGTGCCGGCGATGCAGGGCGTCTCCTTGATCGTCTGGAAGCGCGGCGAATCGACTGCGCCCCAGGCGGTCACGACGAGCGCGGCCGCCACGCCGAATTCGGCGATGGTCGCGCCCCGCTCGCAGCGCAGCAGCCGGTTGCGCCCGACGCTCCAGCGCCTCCCGCCGCTGACGGCGCGATCGATCAATGAAGTGATCCTGACAGAGATCATAGCGGTCAGGAATTTACGTCGAAGTCGTTAAGTAGTGATTATCGCGTTCAAGTCGCTCTCAATCGATCAACACGTATGATTCAGCGACGAACATAGCATCTGTGCATTTGCACGTCGGGTCGTCTTCTGTTTAGCATTTCATTACCAAGTTCGAGTCGCAGTGGGGGCTGTAACGACATGAATTCAGCCACATTCCGACGCAAGCTTGGCTCATTCCGAATATTTCTGGGGCTGACGATGCCGCTCGCCTCGCTGCTTTCCGCGCCAGCCGGCGCGCAAACGGTCCCCCCGGCGGTCCCCCCGGCCGCAGCAGCGCCGACGCGCGAGCAGATCGAGCAGCGTCCGCCGACCGCGCAGCAGGCGCCCGCGGCACGGCTGACCGTCGAGGGCGGAATCGAGCGTGCCCCCTGCGCGCTCGACCGCCCAGACTATCAGAACATCCGCTTCACGCCGACCGAAGTGATCTTCGATGATCTCAAGGGCATCGCGCCCGAAGCGCTACGGCCTGCTTATGCGCAGTTCCTGGGGCGGGAGCAGCCGGTCTCGATTGTCTGCGAGATCCGGGACCGCGCCGCGACGATCCTGCGCGAGGCCGGCTATATCGCCTCGGTCGAGGTTCCGGTGCAGCGGATCGCCGACGGGCGGCTGCGCTTCGAGGTGCTGATGGCGCGGATGGTGCGCGTCAGCGTCCGTGGCGATGCCGGGCGCTCCGAACGCCACATCGCCTCGTACCTCGAGCGTCTTACCCGCGACGAGGTGTTCAACCGCTACACGGCCGAGCGTGCGTTGCTGCTCGCAGGCGACTTGCCTGGCTATACGGTGCGGCTCGCGCTGCGGTCGGCCGGGCAGGCACGTGGCGAGGTGGTCGGCGAGGTGACGGTGCTGCGGACACCGTTCATGGCCGACGCCAATATCCAGAATTATGGATCGCACGCGCTCGGGCGATGGGGCGCGATGTACCGTACCCAGTTCTTCGGCCTGACCGGCCTTGGCGATCGGACGACGGTGGCGGTGTTCAGCACGCTCGAAACCGACGAGCAGCAGACGCTCCAGATCGGCCATGAGTTCGGGTTGGGCAGCGACGGGCTCACACTGGCGGGCAATTTTATTTACGCGCGCAGCCGACCCGATCTCGAAGACGACACCCTTGACCTGCTCGCGACGACTTATTTCGGGACCGTCGAGGCCAATTATCCGTTCATCCGCCGCCTCGCCCAGACGGTACGCGGCGCGGTCGGGCTCGATATCGTCAACCAAAATGTCGAGTTCAACGGCCTTGATCTGACCCGCGACCGGCTGCGCGTCGCTTACCTGCGTTTCACTGCCGATACGCTCGACACGAATTTCCGCAACCGCCTCTACAATGCGATCGAGCCGCGCTGGCGCCTGGGAGGCTCGGTCGAGGTGCGGCGCGGTCTCGACATCTTCGGCGCAAGCAACGACTGCAGGCCCAACATCTTCGCCTGCATCTTTGGCGGCGCGGTGCCGCCGAGTCGGATCGAAGGCGATCCCACCGCGACGGTGCTTCGAACCTCGGTGGAGGGCGAGTACAGGCCGATGCCGCGCGTCACCTTCGCGGCGAGCGCGCGCGGCCAATACAGCAAATCGCCGGTGCTGAGCTTCGAGGAATTTTCGGCCGGTAATTACACCGTCGGCCGCGGCTATGACCCTGGCGCGCTGGTCGGCGACCGCGGCGTGGGTTTGCAGGCCGAGGTGCGCGCCGGGAGCGTGCTGCCGCGCTCACGCAAGGCCGTCGCGGTCGAGCCCTATTTGTTCGTCGACCAGGCGGTCGTCTGGAACGAGGATCGGCTTGGGCGGCTCTCGCGCAACGGGCTCACGTCCGCCGGCGGCGGCGTGCGCGCCAGCCTCGGCGGCCAGTTCCGTCTCGACGTGACCCTCGCCAAGCCGCTCGACCGCATCGCCGGCGAAGCGAAGCGCCGCGACCCGCGCCTGCTCGTCTCCCTTTCGTCCCGTCTCTGGCCCTGGAGCTTCAGATGATCCACGAGGCACCGCGCCGTGCGCCCGCGACCCGCCATGCGCTGCTTTACGGCACGGCCGTGTGCGCGCTTATGCTGGCGCCGCACCGAGCTGAAGCGCACTTCCAGGGTGCTGGATCGGTCCAGTCAGGAACCGTGACAGGGACGGCTACGTCGACGATCACGATCGACAGCCCGACCGAAATCATAAACTGGTCGCCGCCCGATGCGGCTTCGTCGGAGTGGACGACCTCGATCGGCGCCACGACTTATTGGAACTTCCTTCCGGAAACCGCCGCCGTGACCTTCAAAGGCACGGAAAATGCCGGCAATTTCGCCGTGCTCAACCGCGTC
>JAQGLH010000390.1 GCA_028293005.1 Alphaproteobacteria bacterium | reverse complement strand
AACAGCGGCCACATGATCATGGCCGACCAGCCCAAACGCTTCCGCGCCCTCCTCGCAGACTTTCTCGGAGCGTCCGCGCGACCCTGAGGCTTCACGCTTCAGGCGGTTGCCGGATCGAGGATCGTGTCGACCGCTTGCGGAAGCAGGTCCGGATAGTCGAGCGTGTAATGGAGGCCGCGGCTTTCCTTGCGGGCCAGCGCGCAGCGCACGATCAGCTCCGACACCTCGACCAGGTTGCGCAGCTCGACGAGGTCGGGCGTCACTCGGAAATTGCCGTAATATTCCTCGGTCTCGTCGCGCAGCAGCTTGACGCGGTGGAGCGCGCGCTCGAGCCGCTTGGTGGTCCGGACGATGCCGACATAATCCCACATGAAGCGGCGGATCTCGCGCCAATTGTGGTGGACGATGACTTCCTCGTCGGAGTCGGTGACCCGGCTTTCATCCCACGGCCGGATCGGCGGCGGCGGCAGCGATTCCCAATTGTCCGCGATGTGGCGCGCGGCGGCGAGCCCGAACACCAGGCATTCGAGCACCGAATTGGACGCCAGCCGGTTGGCGCCATGCAGCCCCGACTGGGTGACCTCGCCGGCGGCATAGAGGCCATCGAGATCGGTGCGGCCGTCGAGGTCCACGATCACCCCGCCGCACGTATAGTGCGAGGCGGGCACGACGGGGATCGGCTGGCGGGTGATGTCGACGCCAAGCTCGATCAATCGCGCGTGGATGGTCGGGAAATGCTCGCGCACGAAGTCGGGGTCGCGGTGGCTGATGTCGAGATGGACATAGTCGAGGCCGAGGCGCTTGAGCTCATGGTCGATGGCGCGGGCGACGATGTCGCGGGGCGCCAGCTCGGCGCGCTCGTCGAACTCGGGCATGAAGCGATGGCCGCTGCCCGGCAGCTTGAGCTGGCCGCCCTCGCCGCGCATCGCCTCGGTGATCAGGAAGTTCTTGACGTCATGGTTGTAGAGGCAAGTCGGGTGGAACTGGTTGAATTCCATGTTCGAAACGCGGCTGCCCGCGCGCCAGGCCATCGCGATGCCGTCGCCGGTCGAGCCGCGGGGATTGGTCGAATAGAGCCAGGCCCGGCTCGCGCCGCCGGTGGCGAGGATCGTCGCGCGGCTGGTGAACAGCGAGACCCGGCCCTTTTTCGCGTCGACCGCATAGACGCCCCACACGTTGCGCTCGCCGCCGCTGCCGTCCTTGCGATGACGGCCGGTGACGAGATCGATCGCGACCATGTGCGGGATCAGCGTGATGTTGTCGTGCGCGGCGGCGGCTTGCTCGAGCGCCTGCTGGACCGCGCGTCCCGTCGCGTCGGCGACATGGACGATACGGCGATGGCTGTGGCCGCCTTCCTGTGTCAGGTGCCAGCGCTCCGACAGCCCCGGGTTGAACGGCACGCCGAGCTCGGCCAGCCGCTCGATCGCGGCCGGCGCGTTTTCGACGACATATTCGACCGTGCGCCGGTCGTTGAGTCCAGCCCCGGCCACGATCGTGTCTTCGATATGGCTTTCGAACGTGTCGCCGGGCTCGAGCACCGCGGCGATCCCGCCTTGCGCCCAGGCGGTCGACCCGGCCGAGATGTCGCCCTTGGCGAGCACCGCGACCTTGAGGTGCGAGGGCAGCTCCAACGCCGCGCTGAGCCCGGCGGCACCCGAGCCGATGATGACGACGTCGAACGCGCGGTTAGCCATGGTCGGATTGCACGCGGCACCGCCGCTCGAGCCGGCCCGTCACGCCCCCCGCTGCAGCGCCCCCCGGCATGGTTCAGCGCGTGTCCGCGGCGGTGGCGGCGGCGGCGGCGGCGTTCGACGCGTTCGAGGCGCGGGTGAGGTTGAGGAACACGTCCTCGAGATCGGCCTCGCGCGTCGAGACATCGACGATCCCATAGCCTTGCTTCTGCAGCGCATCGAGCACCTGGCCGGCGTTCACGCGGTCCTTGCGGAAGGTGATCGCGAGCGTGCGCTCGGCGACGATCTCGATCTTGTCGAAGCACGCGGCCTGGGGGGCGGCGGGGAGGTCGCGGTCGACGACCACCTCGACGACTTTCTCCCGCGCCATGCCGAGCAGGGTGCGAGTCTCTTCATTGGCGATCACCTGGCCGTGGTTGATGATCGCGATGCGGTCGCACAATTGCTCGGCTTCCTCGAGATAATGAGTGGTGAGGACGACCGTCACCCCCTCTTCGTTGAGGCCGCGGACATAACGCCAGAGCTGCTGGCGAAGCTCGATGTCGACGCCGGCGGTCGGCTCGTCGAGCACCAGGATCGGCGGCGAATGGACCATCGCCTTGGCGACGAGCAGCCGCCGCTTCATCCCTCCCGACAGCGTGCGCGAATAGGCGTTGGCCTTGTCCTCGAGGTGGACCGCGCGCAGCAATTCGGCGGTGCGCCGCTGGCCCTTGGGAACGCCGTAGAGGCCGGCCTGGATCTCGAGCGTCTCGAACGGCGTGAAGAACGGGTCGAACAATATTTCCTGCGGGACGATGCCGATCGAAACCTTCGCGTTGCGCGGATGCTGATCGATGTCGAAGCCCCAGATCGACGCGGTCCCGCCGGTCTTGTTGACGAGGCCGGCCAGGATGTTGATCATCGTCGACTTGCCCGCGCCGTTCGGCCCGAGCAGGCCGAAAATCTGGCCGCGCGGCACTTCGAGGCTCACGCCCTCGAGCGCGCGCTTGCCGCCGGCATAGGTCTTTTCGAGATTGCGGATCGAGATTGCGGCGCTGGTGTCGGACATGGGCAGCGCATAGCGGCTTGCGCGGCGTCCGCAAAGCGGCGGCTGCTTGGGCCCTCGTGCCGTCACGCCTCGTTCCCCACCAGCGCGGCAAAATCCCCGTTTACCTTCTTCGTCAAATCGTGATTCACCGTTCGCGATTAGGCTGGCGCCATGCTTTGCTCTCTACACCTTGTATCGCTGTCGAGGCGGGCACTGTTGCTTTCGGCGATCGGCGCGGCGTTTCTCGCGCTGGTCGCCATCAACGGTGCTGCGATCGCCTGAGCCGGCAGCCCGGCCTGAGCCGGCAGCCCGGTAGGTCGCTCGACGCGTCACCGGCAGCGTTGCCTGCCTCGGCGGCCGTTGCTAAGGGCATCGGCATGGATCCGTTCGTTCCCGAAATCTCTTATGTCACGATCCCGCGCGTCGCGTGCGACGGTGCGTCGCAAACCCATGCCGCGCTCGGCCATCCGCGCGTCTACATGCAGATCGATGAAAAGGGCTATGTCGACTGCGGCTATTGCGACCGCCGCTTCATCCT
>JAQGLH010000038.1 GCA_028293005.1 Alphaproteobacteria bacterium | reverse complement strand
CGCCGCGGATTTATTTGGCGGCTTTTGGCGCCACCTCGTCACGGGGGCAAGCGCTGGCTCGAGCCGATAGCCGTCGCGGCAGCGATCATCAATGAGGGGAAGCGACCGAGAACAGCCGTCCCCGCGCGGCAGGCGAGTCAGGCGGACGGAAGGTCGGACTTCTTGCGGCGGCCCTCCTTGAGGCGCCTTTTTTGCTTGCCCGCAGGGTAGGTCGGCAGTTCGGCGGTTGTCGCGACGCGCCTGTCGGGTCGCGAACGCGGGACGCGTGGCCTCGCCGGCGAGACCTCCGTCACAACCGGATCGGCCGTGGGTGGCGCTGCGGCTTGGGCAAGCGCTTCAAACGCGGGTTCGCTCAAGGGTTCGGCCGAAGCTTCCGGCGAAGATCCAGACGCGAGCTCGGGCGCCGGCTCTGGGGTGAGTTCAACCGCCTCGGGCACAGGTTCGGGCGGGGGTGCCGATGCCGGTGCGGTTTGGCGCACCTGCTCCTTCCAGACAACACGATAGCCTCGCGGGGCCAGGTTCCAACCGCGACCCACCTGGATCAGATCGGCTTTGCAGCGGCTGCAGCGGCCGAAGTGCCGGCCCTCATTGCGAACCGTCATCGACGATGGCCGATGCCATCCGAGGGCACAAAGAAGGTGCATGGCGATCCCTAAACGTGATCGGACCCGGCGATCCATTCGCATCATTGCGTAAATACGCCATTAGGGCAACGCAGCGTGGACGCGCCAACAGCCGACGTTGCATCGATTTGGCACTGAAAGTGTTGTCCATACAGATCAACATGAGGTGCCCAATGGCCGAGAAAATCCATTCCGAGCCCAGCCATGTCTCCGCGGACCAAGGAACGGTGGTGGTCGATGGACCGGACGGCGTTGCGGTTTCGCTCACGCCCGAGGCAGCCGTCGAAACCTCCGAACGCCTGCTCAGGGCCGGCACGCAGGCGCGTGGGCAGCAGATCCAGCACGAGCAGGCAGAGCGACGCCGCAAACCCCAGAGTTAGGCCGCAAACGAAGGGCGGCGAGCGAGTCCACCTTCTGGTTAACGGCTCTTTGACCTTTTCCGTTTACCACCAGCGGGAGAGTGGGGATTCGGATGACACACGCCTTTGCCTACAGGCCCGCTAACGACGTGCTACCGCACGATCCGGTGGCGCACGATCCAGTAGCGCACGATCCGGTGGCGCCGAATGCCACCGGCCATGGCCAATCGACGCCCAGCACAGTTGACCAGAAAGCATCGGAAGACGCGGCGCCTGAAGGGGCGACAGACTGGCTCGAATGCGACGTCCGCCGAAGCGAGCGTCACAGCGTGTTGCTGAGCGCCACCATGCAATGCGGCGTCGACAATATTCCGGTTCGCCTGCGCAACATCTCGAGCACCGGCGCACGGATCGAGGCGGCCGTCATGCCGCCGGTCGGGAGCATCATCCGCTTCATTCGCGGAAACCTCGCCGTCTCTGCGCGGGTCATATGGGCCGGCAGCTCGAACGTTGGCCTCGAGTTTCGCGAGGAGATCAACGAGAGAGACCTTCTGGTCAGCATCGGCAGGCCCGGCGCGGGCGCGGTCAAGCCGCCACTGAAAGCCTTGTTTCCATGCCGGCCCGTGAGCGCGCTTCCCAAGCCACTGCATTGAAGCACCGCCGCATCGAAGCGTGGGCCGGCGCGAGCTGAAGGCGAGCGCTGGCGGGACGCGATTCCAAGCCGCGTTTCAGCGCCGCGAACTTTCCAAACCGATGGCGGAGAGTTCGAACTCATCGGCGGCGCCGAACACCCGATCGAGGTAAAAGCCGGCCAGATGATAATGAAAGCTGACGACCTTCGCTTCGGTCGAGGCCTGGGCGCAGGCTATCTCTTGCTCGGCGCGGCGATAATAATAAGCCTTGTCGTCCTCCGACAAGGACGGATCAGCCGCCGACCTGGACATCATCCAATTGGCCCTGCAGGCTCGTCCTGACCAGCTGCATCGCGTCACCCACCCTGAGGCAGCGTTCGGCCTGATCGTCGGAAATCTCGAGGTCCAGCGCCTCCTCCAGCCGCATCGTCAGCGAGACGAGATCGAGCGAGTCAGCGCCAAGCGAGCGGAATTCAACGGGATCAAGTACAAGCGCCGGCGACACCCCCAGATGGTCGGCGATCAGCCCGCGAACGGCATCTTCATCCATCGAACCCCCGAATCGGATGTTGCACTGCACAAGACAATCTGCCGTCAAATCCGGAGGAGAGCAAGAGCCATTGCGCGCTTCATTCGCGCTTGCAGCATAAGGCTGGGCGATTGAACGCTGTAAGGAACAGCTGGCGCCCTGATGCGGAAGGCATGTCGTTGCGCGCAAGGTGCCGATGCGCCTTAGCCCAGATATACGCAGTGCATCGGCGGCGGTAATGCCGATGGCTGTGATAGCGGGGTGCGTGGGCGTGGCTCGCGCGCCTAATCGGCGGCCACCGGGCCCTCCTTTTCGCGATCGAAGTCCAGCGCCGTTCCATCGGTCGGCACGAAACCGGCCAGAAGCGACCAACCCTCACCCCCAGGCGGACCGGAGTCCCGCCAGGCGCCGGGATAGAGCAGCTCGAGCGGTATTGCCTGATAGGAGCTCATGACGATCGTCCCACCAGGTTCGCCATCGGCGGTGTGCAGATAGAGCATCATATCCTTGTTGAAAGGCGTGACCCTGTAGACGAATTCGAACGAGCGCTTGAAGCGCCTGCAATCGGCCTCAGTCATGTCCCGTGCGCGCCAAGTCGTCATTGGTCTTCTCCTCGACCAAGCGACCTCGTTTTAACTCGACAAGGCGGGCCGCACAACCGCCGGTGGCGGAGCTTGCCGGGCCGTGGCGGTTGTGCGATCGATCGTGCATCGGGAGGAATGGATGAACTGGCTGCAGGAGCGTTCGCGGCGCAACGTTGTTCTGCTCGCGTGCGCTCTCTCGCTCGGAATGGGCTCGCTGGCGATGAACCTGGTCGTCGCGCCGCTCGCCGGCTACGCGCTGGCGCCCGACCCGACGCTTTCGACGCTACCGCTCGCGATCCTGTTCATCGGCATGATGGTGAGCACCTTCCCCGCATCGATGCTGATGCACAAGATTGGCAGGCGGCTCGGCTTTCTCGTCGGCAACGCGGCGGGCGTGTTCGGCGCGGTTCTGGCGATGAAGGCGATGATCGACGGCAGCTTCGTGCTGCTGTGCATCGCCACGTGCTTTCTCGGGTGCGCGAACGCGTTCGTCCAATATTACCGCTTCGCTGCGGCCGACACGGCGAGCGACGATTTTCGACCCACGGCGATCTCGCTGGTGATGGCAGGCGGCGTCGCGGCCGGCCTGATCGGACCCAATTACGCGACCTTGAGCCGGGATTGGCTGGCGCCACACGCATTCGCTGGCGCCTATCTGGCGATGATCACCCTCTTCGTGGGCAGCGCGATGGCCGTCGCCTTCCTGACCATTCCGCGCCCGAGCGCGAACGAGCGCAAGGACAGCGGGCGCCCGATGCGCGAGATCGCGCGCCAGCCGATGTTCATTGCCGCCGTGCTCTGCAGCACCGTTGCCTATGGGGTAATGAACTTCGTGATGACCTCGACCCCGCTCGCAATTCTGGGCTGCGGCTATGGTTTCGGAGACGCGGCCTTCATCATCCAGTGGCATACGATCGGGATGTTCGCACCCTCCTTCTTCACCGGTTCGCTGATCAAGCGCTTCGGCGTGTTCGCGATCATGACAACGGGTGCGGTGATCAATCTGTTCACGGTCGGCTTCCACGTGCTGGGCGTCAATCTGCTGCTCAATTTCCTGCCGGGGATGATGCTGCTCGGCCTCGGCTGGAACTTCCTGTTCATCGGCGCCACGACCTTGCTGACCGAGACCTACCGCCCCGACGAGCGGGCCAAGGCGCAGGGGACCAACGATTTCATCGTGTTCAGCTTCGTTGCCCTGGTCTCGCTCGCCTC
>JAQGLH010000337.1 GCA_028293005.1 Alphaproteobacteria bacterium | reverse complement strand
CTGCCATAGTCGACCGCTTCCCAGGCACTCAGCACCGCCGTCGCCCGAGTCACCACCCGTTCCTGGAATATGAATGTGACGAGCGCGATGCCGAGGCTGGCGACGATCAGCGGCGCGATGATCTGATGCGCCGATATGCCGGCCGCCTTCATGCTGATGACTTCGCTATGCTGGTTGAGCGTCGCGAGCGTGATCAGCGTTCCAAGCAGGACCGAAAAAGGCAGGAAGCGCGCGATGAGCTGGGGGAAGCGCAGCGAAACATAGTACCAGAGCTGAGCATCGCCGTTGCCGGGCTGGGCAAGAATCTTGCCCGATTCGCCGAGCAGGTCGAGCGTCTGGAGGACGAGCACGAGCGCCGCCAGCACGGCAATGCTGCGCACGACGAACATCCGCGCCATGTAGAGGGCGATCCGTCGCGACGGGAAGAAGTGGAGGTTGATGTTCATCGCGCGCTGGTCATGCCCGAGGATCATGCGGTCCGCACGGTGCGGCGCCCGAAGCGCAACATGTTGAGGATCGCCTTGACCACTTTGGCGGTGCCGCGCTCGAGCGCGCCGATGGGCTGTCCGCCGGGGCGACGCGCCAGCACCCAGAACATCCATACGATCAGCGCCGCGAACATCAGGAACGGCCCCCATAATGCGATCAGCGGGTCGATACGGCCCTGCGCGCCCATCTGCTCGGCATATTGATTGATCTTGTGATAGGTCACCACCATCACGATCGAGACAAAGATGCCGAGGCTGGAAGAGCTTCGCTTCGGCGGCACCGCCAGCGCGACCGCAAGCAGCGGCAGCAACAGCATCATCGCCACTTCGACCATTCGGAAATGGAAGTTGGCGCGCGCCTGATCGCGCAGCGTCTCGGTGATGTGCGGTGCCCGGCCGAGTCGGATCAGCTCCGGTATGGTCAGTTCCTGATTGCCGTCGCCGCGCCGGCGGAAGGCCTCGATTGCAGGAAGATTGATCGGCAGGTCGTGATTCTCGAAGCTCAGCACGCGCGGCGCGCGATACCGCGGGGAATCGTGGACCAGCCGTCCTTTGGTCAGCCGCAGGATGATCGTGTCCGGATCGTCGGTGGCGAGGAACGCGCCCCGGTCGGCGGTCACGGCCAGCGTCCGGCCATCGTTGCTTTCGGCGCGCACGAACACGCCGTGCAGATGCCGGCCCTCGTCGTCGCTGCGCTCGATGCGCAACGTCATGCGCTTGCCGAGATTGGTGAACTCGCCGACCTTGATCGAGGCGCCAAGCGCCCCGGAGCGAAGCTCGAAGCGCAATCCTTCATATTTGTAGCGCGCGTAAGGCTGGACGAAGCCGACGATAGCCAGATTGAGCAGCATCAGCCCGATTGCGTAACCGTAAGGGACGCGGAGCAGCCGCGCGTAGCTCAGGCCGACCCCGCGCAACGTGTCGAGCTCGGATGACAAGGCGAGCCGACGGAAGGCGAGCAGGATCCCGAGCATCAGCCCGATCGGAATGCCCAGCGACAGATATTCGGGAATCATGTTGGCAAGCATCTGCCAGACGACGTTGACCGGTCCGCCCTCGCTGACGACGAAATCGAACAGCCGAAGCATCTTGTCGAGAAGCAGCAGCATCGCGGCGAGTGTCAGCGTCCCGATCAGCGGAACCGCGATCAGCTTCGCCAGATAGCGGTCGATTTGCGTGCCGATTCTCATCGCGTGCCGATACTCAACTTTTGGTCGCCCCATCACCACATTTTGGCCGCAACAATATTCGATCTGGGAAATACATGGGGGCTTGAGAACGCCGGCCATGCCCTTTGCGGGCATAGCTATAGCTTCCTGGAGCATATCGGTCATGTTGAAACTGTTGGTAACAATCGCTGGGATGGCGCTGGCCTTTGTCGCGCCCGCCGAGGGCGCGGAAGCCGCGCTCGGGCCGGATGCGGCATTGTGCCAGGCGGAAACCGGCCGCCCCGCGGTCCTGGTTACCATTTCGGGCTTCAAGGTCCCGGCAGGCGAGGTGCGCGTGCAGCTCTATCCCGCCAATTCGACCTTTCTCAGCAAGGGCAAGTGGCTGCGCCGCATCGATCTGCCGGTGAAGGGGCCTGGCCCGATGCGTGTCTGCGTCGCGGTGCCCAAGCCGGGGGATTATGCGATCGCGGTCCGTCACGACACCAAGGACAATGGCTCCGACTGGAACGACGGCGGCGGCTTTTCGCGCAATCCGAAGCTGAGCATCCTGCGCTACAAGCCGAGTTATCAGCAGGTTGCGTTTCCGGTCGGTTCGGGCGTCCGCTCGATCGGCGTGGTGCTGAATTACCGCAAAGGCCTGTCCATCGGCCCGGTCGGTCGCGGCTGATCGATGGCACGCATCGCGCTCCTCTCCAACCCGAGATCGTCAGGGAACAGATCGCTGCTGCCGCGGGTGAGGAGCTTTTGCGCCGAGCATAAGGACATCTTCCACTATGAGGTGGAGCATGTCGATCAGATCGAGACCGCGCTCAGAACGATCGCGATGGTGCATCCCTCGGTGCTCGTGATCAACGGCGGCGACGGCACGGTTCAGGCGGCGCTGACCGAGCTCTACCACGGCGGGCATTTCGGCGAGAACATTCCGCCGGTCGCCGTGCTTCCGAACGGCAAGACCAACCTCATCGCCCTCGACCTCGGTGCCGGCGGCGACCCGATCGTCGCGCTCGAGCGGGTGCTTGAGCTCGTCCGGACCGACATGATGCCGCATATCGTCTCGCGCGCCTTGATCGCGCTGACCGACGGATCCGCGCAAAAGCCGGTGCTCGGCATGTTCCTCGGCGGAGCGGGGCTCGCCGACACGATCCTCTTCTGCCGCCACAAAATCTATCCGCTCGGGCTTTCCAATGGCTTCAGCCATTTGCTGACCGCGATCGCGGTCTTGTTGACGATTCTGTTCGGGCTGCGCGCGGCCTTCCTTCCGCCACGGCCGAAGCACATCAAGATCTCGGTGATCCGGCAGGGCCAGATTCAAGGCCGCTTCGCCTTCATGATGGTGACGACGCTGCAGCGGCTGCTGCTCAATGGCCATCTGCCGATGGTGGCCGGCCCGGTCGGCGCGCTCCAGATGATGGTGATCGAGCGTCGGCCGCTTGCGCTGCTTCGCGCGCTGTTCGCCGCGCTGTTCGGAAGACTCGGCCAATATCGGATGTCGGGCGTCCACCTCCAGCGCGGCGACGAGATCCGCATCGAGGGCGAGCACAGCAATGTCATCCTCGACGGCGAGTTGTTCGAGACGAGCGCCGGCAGGCCGATTGTCCTCACGCCCACCGCGCCGGTTCCTTTCCTGCGCCTAGCAGCCTAAACGAGCCGGCTCGGGCGGTTGGCGGTAAAGCCGCGTGTTCGCGCGCCGGCTCGGCACGCCGCGGGCCGACACCTTGCTGCTCGGCAAAAGATGGGTCGGTACACGTCATGTCCGGGAACAGGGAGATCATTAGGGCGGAATTGATCGAGCCGGTCGATCCGCGCGTCGCGGAAATGGCCGAGGCGATTGCGGCGGAATATCGGGGAGCGGCCCGCGCCGTGCTTTTCTATGGGTCGTGCCTTCGCGAGCGTCAGCTCGATGGATTGATGCTCGATTTCTATCTGATCGTTTCGGATTACCGGTCCGCCTATGCAAGCAAATGGCTCGCCGCCGCGAACCGGCTCATTCCGCCCAACGTCTTTCCGTTCGCCAAAGGCGGTCTCCGCGCCAAATATGCGGTGCTGAGCGAAGACGATTTCGCTCGCGAATGCAGCGCCGCGGCGCGCAGCGTCTCGGTGTATGCGCGTTTCGCGCAGCCCGCGCGCCTCGCCTGGGCGCGCGACGAAGAGGCACGCGCGACAGCCGTCGCCGCGGCGGCGCAGGCGCCGCTTACTTTGCTCGCGCTGACGCGCGCGACGATGACCGACGATCAAGCATCCGATCCGCTTGCGATCTGGCGGAAGGGTTTCGCTTTGACCTACGGCGCGGAACTGCGTGCCGAACGATCCTCGCGGTCGGACAGTGTCGTTGCTGCCGATCCGGACCGTTATCGCCGCCTTGCCGCCGCTGCGGGCTTCGAGCCGGGCACCGGTAACGGAGCGTCGGACGCGAAGGTGCGGGCGAGGGCGGCGAAGAACTGGCGGCGGATGCAGCGCAAGGGCAAGGTGCTGTCGGTGCTGCGCCTCGCCAAGGCGAGCTTCACCTTCGCGGGAGGCATCGATTATCTCGCCTGGAAGATAAACCGCCATGCGGGGACGGACATCGCCATTGCCCCCTGGCAGCGGCGTTGGCCGCTGCTCGGCGCGCTTACTCTGCTGCCTCGCTTGTTGAGCCGCGGGGCAATTCGCTGAGCTGCTTCGCGAGCGCGGCCGATACCGCTACGGCAAGCGCGGAGACGGTGAACGGCTTGCGCAAGATGTCGTAGCCGCTCAGATCCTCGCGATCGCTCGCTTCACCGGCATAGCCGGTGACGAACAGCACGGCGATGCGCGGATATCGGCTCGCCACGAGGCGAACGAGCTCCGGCCCGCTCATCTCGGGCATCATCACATCGGTGATGATCAGATCGATGCGATCGTTAGCGGCCAAAATCTCGAGCGCTTCGTTGCCGCTGGCGCAGCCGATCGGCACATAACCCAGCTCCTCGAGCGAGCCGACCGTCGCCCGGCTGACGCGCGGGTCATCCTCCACCACCAGGATCGAGCTGCCGGTTCCGACCGGCGCGGGCTCCGCTTGCTGGGCGCTGATCTGCGCGGCGCGCTCCGCGTGCTGCCGCGCAGCTTGCGCCGAGCGCGGCAGATAGATCGAAACGGTCGTGCCGACATTCTGCGTCGAAGCGATCGTGACGTCACCGCCCGATTGGCGCGCGAAGCCGAAGATCTGGCTGAGCCCGAGGCCGGTGCCCTTGCCGACCGGCTTGGTCGTGAAGAAGGGCTCGAACACGCGGTCGAGATGCTCGGGCGCAATGCCGATGCCATCGTCGGTTACGCTGATCCGGACATAATCCCCTGCCGGCAAGTTGCCCGCTTGCTGGTCGCCCAGGCTGACGTTGTCGATCGCAATATCGAGCTGCCCCTCGCCCTCCATCGCGTCACGTGCATTCACGGCCAGGTTGAGCATCGAATTCTCGAGCTGATGCGCATCGACCCACACGTGCCACGGTTCTTCGGTGAAGTGCGTGCGGACGCTGATCCGCTCCCCGATCGAACGGTCGACGAGGTCGAGCATGCTTTCGATCAGCTCGGCCGGCGCCACGCCTTCCGGCAGCAGCGGTTCGGACCGGGCGAAGGCGAGCAGGCGGCGGGTCAGCGCCGCTGCCCGAATAGCTCCCTCCATCGCGTTGTCGAGATGCAATTCGAGCTCCCGCTTCGGCGCGCGCAGCTTGCGCTTCGCCAGGTCGAGGCCGCCGACCACGACCGCGAGCATATTGTTGAAATCATGCGCGATACCGCCGGTGAGCTGCCCCACCGCCTCCATCTTCTGGAATTGGAGGAGCTGCGCATCGGACGCCGCGCGTTCGGCAGCCTCGGACAGCACACGCTAGTTGGCGTCGCGCAGCTACCGGGTGCG
>JAQGLH010000332.1 GCA_028293005.1 Alphaproteobacteria bacterium | reverse complement strand
CGGTTGCTCGCCGATCTCTGCACGCCGGCCGAGGTCCGATCGCTGGCGGAGCGCTGGCACGTCGCGCGCCTGCTCGAGACGACCGACATGTCCTATCGCGACATTCACGACGCCACCGGCGTCAGCACGACGACGATCGTGAGAGTCGCCCGCTTCCTCCGCCAGGAACCGCATCAGGCCTATCGTATGGCGATGCAGCGCCTCGGCGGAGGCACAAGTGGAGAGACCCCGATTGGAGAGAGTAATGTCGCCTGATACCAGCCGCCTCCACCTCGCGATTCAGAAGTCCGGCCGTCTCTCCGATTTCAGCCGCAATTTGCTGCGCGATGCCGGGTTGCGCATCCAGCACGGCAAGAACGATCTCACCGCGCGCGTCGAGAATTTTCCGATCGACCTGATGTATGTGCGCGACGACGACATTCCGACGTTCGTCAGCGACGGCGTTTGCGAGTTCGGCATCGTCGGTCGCAACGTGCTCGAGGAATTCGCGCTCGGCGAGAGCGAGCGCCGCTTCGAGGTGATCGCGCCGCTCGGCTTCGGCCGCTGCGAGCTGCGCATCGCCGCGCCGGTGCAATTCGCCTACGAAGGGCCGCAGTCGCTTGCCGGCGCGCGCATCGCCACATCCTATCCGCGGCTGCTGCAGAATTTCCTCGACAGCAATGGGGTGGGCGCCACCGTCGTCAACATGAATGGTGCGGTCGAGCTTGCGCCGCGGCTGCAGATCGCGACCTTCGTTTGCGATCTCGTCTCGACTGGCGCGACGCTCGAGGCCAATGGCCTGACACCGGTGGACACCGTGCTCGAAAGCGAGGCGTTGATGATCCGCACGCGCCAGCCGCTCACGCCCGAGAAGAACGAGATGGCGACGAGCATGCTGCGGCGGATCGACGGCGTGCTCGCCACCCAGGAATCGAAATATATCATGCTCAACGCGTCCGAGGAGGCGCTTGCGCGGATTGCCGAGATCCTGCCGGGCGCCGAAGCGCCGACGATCATCCCGTTGGCTGGTCGCCCGGGGCATTTCGCGGTCCACGCGGTGTGCAAGGAATCGGTGTTCTGGGAGACGCTCCACGACCTCAAGGAAGCGGGCGCATCGGCGATCCTCGTGATGCCGATCGAAAAGATGATGATGTGATGCGGCAATTGTTGTGGAAAGAGCTTGGTGAGGCCGAGCGGCGCGCTGCGCTCGCACGTCCTCGCCAGCGTAGCGACGGCGGCCTGCAGGAGCAGGTTCGCGCGATCGTCGATGACGTTCGGACGCGCGGGTGGGACGCGCTGGTCGAGCATGGTGTTCGCCTCGACGGCGAGGCGCCAAGACGCGTGCCGGTGGTCGAACTCGCCGAGGAAGCGCGCCGCATCCTCAGCAGCGAGCAGCTTCGCGCGATCGACCTCGCACGCCGCAACATCGTCGCTTTCCACAAGAACAGCCTGCCCGCGGAGCATCATGTCGAGACGATGCCCGGGCTCTCGGTCCGCAAGATATGGCGGCCGCTCGACCGCATCGGCCTCTACGTGCCGGGCGGCAAGACGCCTTTGTTCTCCAGCCTGATGATGCTTGCGCTCCCCGCGCGAGCCGCCGGCGTCAGGGACATTGTCGTCGTCACGCCGCCGGCGCCGGACGGCGGGCTCGACCCGGTGATTGCGCTTGCCGCCGACGCCTGCGGCATCACCAACGTCTGGACGGTCGGGGGCGCGCAGGCGATCGCCGCGCTTGCATTCGGCGCCGGTGAGATCCCGGCGGTGACTAAGATCTGCGGCCCCGGCAATGCCTATGTCGCCGAAGCCAAGAATTACGTCTCGACCCTTCCGGGCGGACCGGCGATCGATATGCCGGCGGGGCCGAGTGAATTGATCGTCATCGCCGACGACAGCGCTGACGAGGCCATGGTCGCGGCCGATCTGCTCAGCCAGGCCGAGCATGACTCTTCGGCGCAGGTTCTGCTCGTCACCACTTCGCCGCGCATCGCCGCATCCGCCGCGGCGCGGGTCGAGGAGATGGCGGCCGGCCTTCCGCGCGGCACGATCGCGCTCGCTGCGCTCGAGCATGCGCGCGTCATCCTCGTCGAGACGCTGCGCGACGCGGTCGAAATTGCGAACCTCTACGCGCCCGAGCACCTCTCGCTCGCGGTCGAGGATCCCGAGCCACTCGTTGTGGACGTGCGTAACGCCGGTGCGATCTTCGCCGGTGGGCTCGCCGCGGAGACCTTCGGCGATTATCTTGCCGGGTCGAGCCACGTGCTTCCGACCGACGGCGCGGCGCGGGCCTGGAGCGGCATCTCGGTCTACAGCTTTCTGAAGGCGATCAGCGTGCAGTCGGTGACTCGCGAGGCGGCGCTGAGCATCGCCCGCCCCGCCGCGGCGCTCGCCCGTCTCGAGGGGCTCGAGGCGCATGCGCTGGCCGCCGACGCGCGGCTGGGAGCGATACGATGACCTCGCGCGCGGCCAAGACCTCGCTCGCTCAACGTCTCGCCCGTCCGGAGATATTGGCGATGCCGCCGATGGATGTCGCGGCCAAGGCTAATGACGATTTCGCCGCCGACGCGATCAAGCTCGACGCCAACGAAAATCCGTTCGCGCCGCTCGTCGACGGCGCGCTGTCGCTCAACGTCAACCGTTATCCCGAGCCGCAGCCCGCCGGCCTGCGCGCGACGATGGCGGCGCTCTATGGCGTCGAGCCGAAAAACCTCGTCGTCACCCGCGGGGCCGATGATGCGATCGACATCTTGCTGCGCACTTTCTGCCGCCCCGGCGAGGATGCGATCTCGGTCTGCCAGCCGACCTTCTCCGCTTATGCGCAGTTCGCGCGGCTGCAGGGCGCGCGGGTGATCGAGGCCAGGCTCGACGGCAATTTCGATTTCGACGCTGATGCCTTTCTCGCAGCGGTCGCGGGCGAGGCCAGCCTCAAGCTCGCGTTCATTTGCTCCCCCAACAATCCGACCGGCAATCCGGTCGCGACCGCCGACGTGCTTCGCGTCGCCGATGCACAGCCGAACACGATCGTCGTCCTCGACGAGGCCTATATCGAATTCTCGGACCTGGAGAGCCTCGCGGGCGAGGCGCTGGTTCGCGAGAACCTCGTGATTCTGCGCACCCTGTCCAAGGCCTATGGCCTGGCCGGCGCGCGGGTCGGCTGCGCGATCGGGACGCCTGAGCTGATCGAGCTTATCACCCGCGCGCTGCCGCCGTATCCGCTGCCGACGCTCGCGATCCAGGCGGCGCTGACCACGCTCTCGCCCTCGCGCCGTCCTGTGCACCAGCAACGGATCGAGACGATCAAGCGCGAGCGTGAGCGGATTGCGGGGCTGCTCCGCCAATCCCCGATCGTTCGAACCGTGCGCAGCGGCGGCGGCAACTTCCTGTTCCTCGAGGTCGACGACGCGCCCGCGCTTGCCGCGAAGTTGCAGCGGCTTGGCATCCGCGCGCGCTTCCGCCCCAATGCGGCGCCCGGCGGCGTTCGTCTGACGATCGGCACCGAAGCCGAAAACGGGATCGCGCTGGCCGCGCTCGGGGTTGTGCTCGACGGTCCGCCTGCGCGGCGCGGCGAAGTGGTCCGCGACACCAAGGAGACGAGGATCGCGGTCGCGGTCGATCTCGACCAGTCGAGCCCGCGCCGGATCGACACCGGCATCGCCTTCTTCGATCACATGCTCGACCAGGTCGCCGCGCATGCCGGCTTCGCCGTGACCCTCGCCTGCGAGGGCGACCTCGAGATCGACGCCCACCACAGCCTCGAGGATTGCGCGATCGCTTTTGGCACCGCGCTGTCGATCGCGCTCGGTGATCGGCGCGGCATCGGCCGTTTCGGTTTCTCGCTGCCGATGGACGAAACCGAGGCGCATGTGCTGATCGATCTTTCGGGCCGGCCCTATGCGGTGTTCGAAGGCGAGTTCGAAGCCAGCCACATCGGCGCTTATCCGACCGAGATGACCCGCCACATCTTCCGCTCGTTCGCCGACAGCCTCGGAGCGGCGGTGCACGTGCGCGTGACCGGCGAGAACGACCATCACAAGACCGAAGCCTGCTTTAAGGCGTTCGGCCGCGCGATGCGTCAGGCGGTCAGGCGCGAGGGCGGCGATGCCGTGCCAAGCACCAAGGGTGTGTTGTGAAGCTGGCCATCGTCGATGTCGGCTGCGGCAATATCGGCTCGGTCGGAATCGCGTTCGAGCGGCTCGGCTTGCAGCCGCTGATCACTGCCGATGCCGCCGAGATCGCTTCCGCGGACCGGGTCGTGCTGCCCGGTGTCGGTGCGGCCGGCTTCGCGATGGAGCAGATCGATGCGCTTGGCCTCAAGGGGCCGTTGACCTCGCTCGCGCAGCCGGTGCTCGGCATCTGCCTCGGCATGCAGCTCTTGTTCGA
>JAQGLH010000320.1 GCA_028293005.1 Alphaproteobacteria bacterium | reverse complement strand
GTTGACGGCTCCAGGGCCGGCGCAGGCGCCGTTTGCGGCTCGGGTTCTGCCGGCGGCGTCTCTTCATATTCCGCGCCGGGCAGCGTCTCGATGGCGGGGGCGGGCGACGCCTCGTTCCTGGGTGCCTGCCTCGGCTTTGCCTCAGGTTCCCGGTCGGGCTGCGCCTCGGATGGCCGAGCGCCTTTGTAGATGCACGCGTCCAGGCCATCGCGGGCAACGACGCCGATGCGCGCGGCGATGCTGTTGCCGTAGCGGCGGGTGAAGCCGATCGGGGCGACCGCGCCACGTTTCTTCGGCAGCGGCAGCACGGCAGCGATGCGCGAGGATTCGGTGGGCGACATCGTCGAGGCGTCATGGCCGAAATAGCGCTGCGCGCCGGCGTTGACGCCATAAGTGCCGATCCCTGTCTCCGCGACATTGAGATAGACCTCCATGATCCGCCGCTTCCCCCAGAAGGTCTCGATCAGCACGGTGAACCATGCCTCGATCGCCTTGCGGAAATATCCGCCGCCCTGCCACAGGAAGGCGTTCTTGGCGGTCTGCTGGCTGATCGTCGAGCCGCCACGGATGACGTTGCCGCCGCGCGCGTTGCGCCGCATCGCCTCGGCGATCGCATCCTGGTCGAAGCCGCGATGGCTGCAGAATTTGCTGTCCTCGGCCGCGATCGCGGCGCGCACCATGTCGCGGTCGATCTGCTCGATGCTCATCCAGTCGCGGTGGATGCTTAGGCCCTGGAGGAGATCGCCGATTTGGGTGAAGGTGATCGGCGGCGGTACGGCGCGGTAGAGCAAGACCCAGAGCAGGCTGCCGATGATGAACAGCAGGCCGAGGCGAACAGCCCATTTGAGAGCGCGGCGAAGCCAGTTCGTCTTGCGCCTTTTCGCCTTCGCCCGTGCCATGATCGCGAATTAGCCGAGCGGCTGCGGCTTGGCCAGCCGCACGACAGCGGGACGCCGTGCGATCAGGACGAAGCCGCTTTCCGACTTGAACAGGCTCAGCCGCGCGCCTTGCGGGAAGCTGATCCGCGCGGCGCGGAGCACGACGTCGGGGGTGCTCCCGGGCCCGGCATGTTCGACCCAGAGCAGGGTGGGACAGGAAGTGCCGACCGGAAGCTCGCTCATCGTATCTGGCAGGATCGAGAGGGTGAAACCCGCCTGCTGCGCCAATTGCTCATAGGCCGAGGCGAAGATCGGAGTCTCGAAGCGCGCGAGCCGCGAATGGCGCGCGGCGCCAAGCCGCCATGGGCTCATCGCATAGACGATGGTTGAGGGGCAGGCGCGGACCGTCGCCGCGATATGGTCGCGGCCGGCATGCCAGGCCTTCGCGCGGGCGTAATGGATCGTCGAGCCGAGCACGAACAGCGATGCGATCAGCACGAACAACGCAAAACGGCGCCGATTTGCGGTTAGCGCGCGTGCGGCCGCCGCGGCGACGATGCCGCACGCCAGCACCTGCCAGCCAAGCAGATAGCGATCGACCACGATCGGCTTGACCGCGTTGAGCGCAAGCAGCAGCAGCGCCGAGATCCCGAGCGCGAGCAGGAGCAGGGCGATGAATGCCCGTTCGGCCGCGGCCTGGACGGGATTGTCGCGCTCAGCTTCTGCGCGGCCGAACACCGCCAGCCAGGTGGCGAGCGGATTGACGATCACGATCATGCCGATCGCGGCTGCAAACGCCGCCAGCGCGTCGGAGGTCGAGGTCGTGATCCAGTTGAAGTCGAGATTGCGCGCGACGTTTCGATATTGGAGTCCGGCCTGGACCAGCATCGCCAGCCAGGCGAGCGCGGCCGCGGCGGCGATCGCGCCGAACGGCCGCCAGGCGCGGCGGCGAAGCAGGTGGCCGAGCAGCAATGCCAGTGCGAGGCTGATCACGATTCCGCCGAGGAAGTGAAGGCTGATGGAGACCAGGATCGCGGTCATGCCGAGCGCGAGCGGCATGTTCTGCGAAGCCTCGTCCCGCTCCTCGGTGAGCGTGAAGAAGAGGAATTGGGTGACGATCCCCGCCCAGCAGCTTTGCCACAGATAGGAACGCAAATTAGAGAAGGAATCGATGAACGAGGGTAGCGAAATCAGCAGAATGGCAAGAACGGCGTAGAATGGGTGTGAGGTCTTGCTGCGGCGATGGAAGAACAGGGTTGCGGCACAAAGAGCAAGCGCTGCCGGGGCGTTGAGCAGGACCCGGCTCCACCCGATCGAATCGCCGCCGGCCGCAAGCACCAGCCGGTAGAGCAGGTTCGGCAGCATCGGATGGGGATCGTTGAGCCAGCGCTGGGCCAATTCGGGCCACGGCGCCGACGGAT
Organism: Alphaproteobacteria bacterium; assembly: GCA_028293005.1. The sequence goes on along the minus strand of JAQGLH010000320.1, from coordinate 729 downwards.
CGCCATTGTGCAGCGACCAGAATTCATCGAGCCAGATGCCGCGCGACAGGCTCGCCGCCGCGGCGCAGATCAAGGTCGCGGCGAAAAATGCGACGAACGGCAGGCGCAGGCCGAAGCGTGGTCGAGGTTGCGGATCGAGGGGGTCTGCGGACGTCACGCCCAAGCAATGACGTCCCGCAGCGGCACCGACAAGCGCTTCGTCGGCGCTCCGATCAACGTGGCCCGCGAGCGGGACTGTCGGCGCGGCGTCAAGCCCGGCTTCGGTTTGGCTTAGGCTTGGCTTAGGCCGCGCTGGGCAGCAGGCGCCGCTCGCTTGCGAGATTCATCAGCGCCTTTTGCAATTTCTCGAACGCACGCACCTCGATCTGGCGGATACGCTCGCGGCTGACGTCATAAACCTGGCTTAATTCCTCCAGCGTCTTGGGATCTTCGGACAGCCGCCGCTCGGTGAGGATGTGCTTCTCACGGTCGTTGAGCGCGTCCATCGCCTGCATCAGCAATTCGTGGCGGACCCTGGTCTCCTCGGCATCGGCGACACGCTCATCCTGCAGCGGGCCGGTGTCGACCAGCCAATCCTGCCACTGGCCTTCGCCTTCCTCCCGCAACGGCACGTTGAGCGAGGTGTCGCCGCCCATCGCCATGCGCCGGTTCATCGAGATGACGTCCTCTTCCGAGACGCCGAGATCGGTCGCGATCTTGGTCACGTCCGCGGGCTTGAGGTCACCGTCC
>JAQGLH010000024.1 GCA_028293005.1 Alphaproteobacteria bacterium | reverse complement strand
CTCGATTATTATCATTTCGAGACCGTCCACCGCTCGTTCGTCGACGTGCTCCAGCAACGCGGCAACCGCAGCCAGGCGCCGTCTCCGGCCGCGTATCTCGCCGACCCCGAGCCGCAGGCGCAGGGAACCTTCAGCTTCAGCCATGGCCATGCGGTGATGTGGTCGATCGGCGTCCCCGGCCAGGGCCCCGAGGCGCGTCCGTTCGGGCGCGATCCCAAATTGCTCGCCGCGGCCCATGCGCGCTTCGATCCGGCGCGGGTGCAGTGGATGCTTCGCCACCGCAACCTCACCATTTTCCCCAACCTTCAGATCATCGACATCCAGTCGCTCCAGTTCCGGACCTGGCGGCCGACCGGAGTGGGGCAGACCGAGATGACGTCGCATTGCGTCGCGCCGATCGGCGAAACGGCCGAGGCGCGGCGCTTCCGCATCCGGCAATATGAGGATTTCTTCAATCCGAGCGGCATGGCGACCTCGGACGACAATGTGACCTACGAATATTGCCAGGACGGGTTCGCGGCGCTTGCCGCGGGCGACACCCAGGGTCACCTCCGCGGCACCGGCGCGCCGCCCGCAGAGCAGATCAACTACGGCCCGGCGCTGGGGCTCGGCGGCGAGACCGCCTGGGCTTACGGTCCGGCCGGCTTCGGTGACGAAAGCGCCTTCCACACCGGCTGGCGCGAATGGCGCCGGCTGATGCTGCGCGACCGGGGAGCTGTCGGCCCGGGCACTGTCGGCCCGGGGACTGGCGGGCCGGGGACTGGCGGGGCGTGATGCGGATTGACGGCGCAGGCCAGGATGGGCGGACGATGAGCATGACGAGCGACGATCCCACGCAGATCGCCACCCACCTGCTTGCGCTGGAGGGCCTCTGCCTCGATCGCCGCGACTGGAAGCGCTGGCTCGACCTTTATGACGAGGACGTCGTCTACCGCATCCCCGCGTGGCGCGACGAGGATGAGGAAACCCAGGATCCCAACAGCGAGGTCTCGCTGATCTACCACGACAGCCGGACCGGGCTCGAGGACCGCGCGGCGCGGATCGCGGCCGGCCGCACGGCGACGACGATGCCGCTACCGCGCACCGCCCATTTCGTCGGCAACATCGTCGCGGCGCGTGCGGGCGACGGCGTGATCGAGGCCGAGGCGAGCTGGAATGTCCACGTCTACCAGCCGCGCACCGCCAAGCAGTCGGTCCATTTCGGCCGCTACGAAGTCCAGCTCAGGAAAAAAGGCGAGATCTGGCGGATCAGCCGCAAGACCATCCATCTCCAGAACGACCGCGTCTCGACCGTGCTCGATTTCTATTCGGTATGATCGCGACGTCATGATCGCCACGTTCATCCTCGCTGCCAATCCATATTAACGCCCAAGAGGGAATCCCAATGATTGCAAAGGCAGGCATTTCGGTCGCGGAACCGCTCGTCGAGCTGATCGACCAGCAGGCGCTGCCCGGTAGCGGAATCGACCGCGACGCCTTCTGGGCGGGCTTCGCCGCGATCCTCGCCCGCTTCGAGCCCGAGAATCGCGCGTTGCTCGCCAAACGCGATTCGCTCCAGGCCCAGATCGACCAATGGCATGTCGCGCGGCGCGGCAGAGACATCGACCAGGCCGAGTACCAGTCGTTCCTCCGCTCGATCGGTTATCTGGTCGACGAGCCCGCCCGCTTCGAGATCGGGTCGGCCAATGTCGACGAGGAGATTGCGCGTCTGGCCGGGCCACAGCTCGTCGTGCCGGTGCTCAACGCGCGCTTCCTACTCAACGCCGCCAATGCGCGCTGGGGCAGCCTTTACGACGCGCTCTACGGCACCGACGCGCTTCCCGGCACGGCGCAAGGCCCCGGCTATGATGCCGAGCGCGGCGCGCAGGTGATCGCCTGGGCCAAGGCGTTCCTCGATCGCGCGGTGCCGCTCGCTGCGGGGAGCCATCAAGACGTCACCGGCTACAGCATCGCAGGCGGCGCATTGACGCCGGCGCTGGCCGATCGCTCCGCCTTCGTCGGCTACCAGGGCGCCGCAGACAATCCTCGCGCGATCCTGCTCCGCCACAACGGCCTGCACATCGAGCTTCAGCTCGGCCGCGACCATCCGATCGGCAAAGGCGATCTGGCCGGACTGCAGGACGTCGTGCTCGAGGCGGCGCTGACGACGATCGTCGATTTCGAGGATTCGACGGCCGCGGTGGACGCCGAGGACAAGGTCGCCGCTTATGCCAATTGGCTTGCGCTTGCGAAGGGCGAGCTCGAGGCGACGTTCGCCAAGGGCGGGCGCTCGATGACCCGCCGCCTCGAGCCGGAACGCGACTATGTCACGCCCGACGGCGGCAGGCTGACCTTGTCGGGCCGCAGCCTTTTGCTCGTGCGCAACGTCGGGCCGCTGATGACGACGCCGGCGGTGTGCCTCGCCGACGGCGAGGAAGCGCACGAGGGAATCGTCGACGGGATCGTCACCGCGCTGATCGGCCTGCACAGCATCGATCCGAACAACCGCTGGGTGAACAGTCGCGCGGGGTCGATATACATCGTCAAGCCGAAGATGCACGGCCCCGAGGAAGCGGCCTTCACCAACCGCCTGTTCGACGCGATCGAGGATCTGCTCGGCCTGGCCCGCAACACGATCAAGATCGGGGTGATGGACGAGGAGCGACGGACTTCGGTCAACCTCGCCGCGACCATCCATGCCGTGAGGGACCGGATCTTTTTCATCAACACCGGCTTCCTCGATCGCACCGGCGACGAGATCCACACCTCGATGCACGCGGGCCCGATGATCGCCAAGGGCCAGATCGCGGCGAGCGAGTGGATCGCCGCCTACGAAAGCCGCAACGTCCAGATCGGCCTTGCCAGCGGCTTTGCGGGCAAAGCGCAGATCGGCAAGGGAATGTGGGCCGCGCCCGACCGGATGGCCGACATGCTCGTCAAGAAGCTCGCGCATGTCCGGGCGGGTGCGACCACCGCCTGGGTGCCGAGCCCGACCGCGGCGACGCTCCACGCCACGCATTATCACGAGGTCGACGTGTTCGCGCGGCAGCGCGAGCTCGCCGACACGCCGCTTCCCGGCCTCGAATCGTTGCTGACCATTCCGCTCAGCCGGACCCACAATTGGTCCGACGAGGAGATCCGCAACGAACTCGACAACAATGCGCAGGGCATCCTCGGCTATGTCGTGCGCTGGATCGATCAGGGCGTCGGCTGCTCGAAGGTTCCCGACATCAACGGCATCGGCCTGATGGAGGATCGCGCGACGTTGCGCATCTCCTCGCAGCACATCGCCAATTGGCTGCTCCATGGCATCTGCACGCCCGCCGACGTCGATGCGGCGCTCGCTCGAATGGCGGCCAAGGTCGACGCCCAGAATGCGGGCGATCCGCTCTACCGGCCGATGGCGGGAAACGCGGCGACCAGCATCGCCTTCCAGACTGCGCGCGCCTTGATCTTCGAAGGTCTCGATCAGCCCAATGGCTATACCGAGCCTTTGCTCCACCACTATCGGCTCGAGGTGAAGCAAAACCAGGCGCAGGAGTGAACGCGATCGCGCCGAAAGGGACCGACTAACGCTTTGCAATGAAGGGAGAGCTGTCTTAGACAGTCCGACAAACCAAGATCCGGAACAATAAACAAGCTCCGGCGCATATGAGGAGAGAGTCGATGGAGGTCAGTGCTACCGAGCGTCTATCCGCGTCGGATACGGTTAGCGACTATGATGTAATCATTATCGGTGCCGGGGCGGCAGGTCTTCACGCCATCTACAGGCTGCGCGGACAGGGTCTCAATGTGATCGTCTTGGAAGCCGGCGAGGGAGTCGGCGGGACTTGGTATTGGAACCGCTATCCCGGCGCGCGGGTCGACATCGAGAGCATGGAATATTCCTTCAGTTTTTCGAATGAGCTTCAGCAGGAGTGGAGCTGGTCCGAACGTTATGCCGCCCAGCCAGAGCTGATCCGCTATTTCAACCATGTCGCCGACCGCTTCGACTTGCGCCGCTCGATCGAGTTCAACTCGCGAGTTGCCAAGGCGCATTTCAACGAAAGCGAAGATCGGTGGGACGTCGAGACGACCGACGGCCGCCGCTTCCGCGCGCAACATCTGGTGATGGCGACCGGCTTCCTCTCGGCGCCGAACCAACCCAAGTTCCCGGGTCAGGAGAGCTTCAAGGGCAAAACCTATCACACCGCTTATTGGCCGGCGGAGGGGGTCGACTTTTCCGGCCAGCGCGTCGGGATCATCGGCACCGGCTCGTCGGCGGTTCAGGCAATCCCGATCATCGCCCAGCAGGCCGAGCATCTCACCGTCTTCCAGCGCACGCCGAACTTTTCGGTGCCGCTTCGCAACGGCCCGATGTCCAAGGAATTCGAGGCCAAGGTCAAGGCCAATTACCCGGAATGGCGGCGCATGGAGCGCGAGGAATCGTTCACGGGAATGATCTGGATCAACCAGCAACCGGAAACGATGGTCACCAGGCTCAGCAGCGACACGACAGCCGAAGAGCGCGAGGCGCTGTACGAGGACCGCTGGAAGAACGGCGGCATCTGCTTCTACAATGTCTACCCGGACACATTCGCGGATCCGGTCGCCAACAAATATCTGGCGGACTTCATGCACGCCAAGATCCGCGAGAAGGTCAAAGATCCCGAGGTCGCGGAGATGCTCTGCCCGAAGGATTATCCGGTGCTGACCAAGCGTCTCTGCGCCGACACCAATTATTACGAGACCTACAACCGCGACAATGTCACCTTGGTCGACATCCGGGGTAAGGAGGTCGGGCTGAACGAGCAGGGCGTGACCGTCGACGGCGACGGATATGAGCTGGACGCGGTGATCTTCGCGACCGGCTTCGACGCGCTGACTGGCGCGCTCACCCGGATCGACCTGCGCGGCATCGGCGGCCGTTTGCTGACCGAGCATTGGGCCGACGGGGCGCGCACCGCTTACGGGCTGATGGTCGCCGGCTTCCCGAATCTGTTCCTGATCAACGGTCCGGGCAGCCCCACCCCGCTCTACCAGCCGGTGCTGCTTGGCGAGGAGCAAGGCAATTGGTTCGGCGACTGGATCGGCTACATGGCCGATAACGGCTATACCCGGATCGACGCGGCCCGCGAGACCGAGGACCAATGGGTCCAACGGTGCACCGACGTGATCAACGCCACGCTCTTCCCGCAGGCGAGGAGCTGGTACATGGGCGCCAACATCCCCGGCAAGCCGAGCATGGGCCTGGTCGATTTCGGCGGCATCTGGAACTACCGCAAATATTGCACCGACTTGCTGCCCAACGGCTTTCCCGGCTTCACGCTCAGCAATCGCGCCGAGCAGGCCGCACGCGCCGGAGTGCGGAGCGCGGGCACCGTGGCGGCCTGAGATAGCTGAGGCGCACCGGCAGGCGCCCGTTCGGCGCCGCCGGCCGCGGCGAGGCAAAGCTGGAAAATCGCGCCTGCATTTCTATCTAGGGGTATATTGGACCGGGCAAACGCCCGGCAACCAAGCCTCGCGGTGAATGTTGGGCAGGAGGGCATGGCCTTCCGGTGCGGCGAAAACCGGGGCGCCATTGTGAGAGGCGAGATCATGACCGACCAGAGCAACCCGACCGAGACCACGAACCCCGCCAGGCTCTCCGAGCAGGAATGGCGCGCGCGGCTTTCGCCCGAGCAATATCATGTCCTGCGCGAGGGCGGCACCGAGCGCGCGTTCACCGGCCGTTACGTCGACAACCACGAACAGGGCGAATATCGCTGCGCCGGCTGCGGCGCGCCGTTGTTCTCCAGCGACGCCAAATTCGACAGCGGCAGCGGCTGGCCGAGCTTCACCCAGCCCGAGGCGTCGGATGCGGTCAGGGAGCATGTCGACACCAGCCACGGCATGCGCCGGGTTGAGGTTCGTTGCGCGCGTTGCGACGGGCATCTCGGCCATGTCTTCCCCGACGGACCGGGGCCGACCGGGCTCCGCTACTGCATGAATTCCGCCTCGCTCGACTTCGATTCCGAGGAATAGCTTCGGGATTCCGAGGAGTAGCTTCGGGATTCCGAGGAGTAACTTCGGGATTCCGGGGCATAGCTTCGGCTTGTGGCTGGCCCAATCTGGGCCTATCTCCGAGCCTTGATGGCCAGTAATGCTTCCTCGTCTCTCAGGCGTACCTTTGTCACCCTGTTCAAGATCGGTCTCTACGGCTTCATCGACGCGCTGATCGCGCTGGTGGTCGCGGTCACCGTCGCGATGAACTCGC
>JAQGLH010000013.1 GCA_028293005.1 Alphaproteobacteria bacterium | reverse complement strand
GCGACGAGATTGCCCTTGGCGGTATAATCAAAAGCGGCCGCGGGATCCGCTGCGATTGCGCGGACCGGGGCGGCGACGCCGGGCGAATAATCGAGGCTGAGGTCCCGTTGCGACGCCATCGGCTTGGACGCGATGATCTCGATCTTTCCGGGGCGATGCTGCGAATGGAACAGCAAGGCTTCCTTGTCCGAGAATGTGACGTTGCTGCCTTCGCTCATCTTTTTGTCTCCCGGGAAGGGGCTGTAGTCTGCGCGTTCGCGCGGCCGCAAGGTGCTTTGGCTCCACGTCTTCGCTGCGGTGTCGGAAAAGGCGGGTTTCGGAAAAGCCAGGTTCCGAAACGGGACGCGACGCACTATCGCTGATCCGATGGCGACGAGGACCAGGGCGGAGAGCGGAGCGGAGGGCGCGGCGGAAGGCGCGACGCCGATGATGGCGCAATATCTGGCGCTCAAGGCCGAAGCGCCGGACTGCCTGCTCTTCTATCGGATGGGCGATTTCTTCGAGCTGTTCTTCGATGACGCCAAGGCGGCGGCAGCCTGCCTCGATATCGCGCTCACCGCGCGCGGCACGCACGGCGGCGAGCCGATCGCGATGTGCGGGGTGCCGGTCCATGCCGCCGAAAACTATCTCGCCCGTTTGATCAAGGCGGGCCACCGCGTCGCGGTCGCCGAGCAGATCGAAAGCCCCGCGGAGGCGAGGAAGCGCGCCGGATCGAAGGCGCTCGTCGGCCGCGCCATCATTCGGGTGGTGACCGCCGGCACGCTGACCGAGGAAGCTTTGCTCGATTCGCGAGCGGCCAATTGGCTGGTCGCAGTGGCGCGGGTCGGTGCGAACAATGAAGAGCGGCTCGGCATCGCCGCCGCGGACGTCTCCACCGGAAGGTTCGAGCTTTCCTCGATCGCCCCGGCGGCGCTCGATGCCGAGCTCGCGCGCCTCGATGCGGCGGAGATCATCGCGCCCGAGCCGCTGCCGGGTGTTGCGGTGCAGACGCGCCACGCCGGGTTCGACAGCATTTCGGCGGAGCGCCGGCTGAAGGAGCGGTTCGAGGTCGCAACGCTCGACGGCTTCGGCGGCTTCGATCGCGCCGCGCTCGCCGCGGCGGGCGGCCTGCTCGCCTATCTCGATGAGGTCGCGCGCGACTCCTTGCCGTTCCTGAGGCCGCCGGTGCTGCGGGCGGCGGGCGATCATATGATGATCGATGCTGCGACGCGCGAGAGCCTCGAGCTCGCCGCCGCGGCGGGCGGAGGCCGGGCGGGCAGCCTGCTTGCCGCAGTCGACCGCACCGTCACCGGCGCTGGCGCGCGCCTGCTCGCGGCCGATCTTGGCGCGCCTTTGCTCGATCAGCGGGCGATCGAAGCCCGGCTCGACCTGGTAAGCCAGTTCGAGCGCGACGCCGCGACCCGAGCGCGCGTGCGCCGCCAGCTCAAGGCCCTGCCCGATATCGGCCGCGCGATCGGGCGGCTCGCCGCGGGGCGCGGCAGCCCACGCGACCTTGGCCAGCTGCGCGACGGCCTCACCGAGGCGCACGGGCTGCGCGACCGGCTGGCATCGCTTCCCGACCAGCCAGCGCTGCTTGCCGAGCTTCTTCCCGCCTTCGCCGGGCACGGCGCATTGGTCGATCTGCTCGCGCGCGCGCTCGTTCCCTCGCCCCCGATCGACCGGGCGCAGGGTGGCTATATCGCCGAGGGCTATGATGCCGCGCTCGACGATCTGCGCGCGACCGGGGGCGATGGCCGCCGCGCGATCGCCGCGCTCGAGGCGCGCTACCGCGAGCAGACCGGCGTCGCGGTCTTGAAGATCCGGCACAATGCGGTGCTCGGCTATCATATCGAGGTGCCCGCCAAACATGCCGATCGCCTGCTTGCCGCGGAGGCGGGCTTCACCCACCGCCAGACGCTCGCCGGCGTCGTCCGCTTCAACGCGCCGGATCTTCACGAGCAGGCGCTGCGGGTCGGCCAGGCCGGAGCACATGCGCTGGCGGCGGAGGCCGGCCATTTCGAGCAATTGGTCGACGCCGCGCTTGGCCGCGCCGATGCGATCGCGGCGGCCGCCGATGCACTCGCCCGGCTCGATGTCGCGGCGGCGCTGGCCGAGCGCGGCGCTGAGGGCGGGTGGTGCCGGCCGCAGTTCGCCGGTCACAATTGCTTCGAGGTCGAGGGCGGCCGCCATCCGGTCGTGGAGGACGCGCTGCGCCGAAGCGGCGCCCGGTTCGTCGCCAACGATTGCCGCCTGTCGGAGGACTCGCGGCTGTGGCTGGTGACCGGGCCGAACATGGGCGGCAAGTCGACCTTCCTTCGCCAGAACGCGCTGATCGCCTTGCTCGCCCAGGCCGGGTCCTATGTGCCGGCCGCGAGCGCGCGGCTCGGGCTGGTCGACCGGCTGTTCAGCAGAGTCGGCGCATCGGACAATCTTGCACGCGGCCGCTCGACGTTCATGGTCGAGATGGTCGAGACGGCAGCGATCATCGCGCAGGCGACCGAGCGCAGCCTGGTGATTCTCGACGAGGTCGGCCGCGGCACCTCGACCTATGACGGCCTCGCTATCGCCTGGGCAGTCGTCGAGGCGATCCACGATCGCAACCGCTGCCGCTGCCTGTTCGCGAC
>JAQGLH010000209.1 GCA_028293005.1 Alphaproteobacteria bacterium | reverse complement strand
GCTTATTATCAGCGGCTGCTGGCGCGCCCTTCGTTCGCGCGCGTGATCGACGAAGCACGGCCCTACCGCGCGCTCTTCCCGCTCGAATGGCCGGCGGCCTATTGAGCTGGCATCGCGAACCCCGTCGCCATGGCTTCAGAAACAAGGCGGACGGTTCGGCAAGCTCGCCGCGAACGGATCTGCAAAGGCCATACATGCGCGAAGATGACCACCGAAGAGTGGCCGATAACCTCTGTTAGTGCATCCGCCGCGGTGATGTCCTAGGCGCCGAATCCGACGACAGGAGGAGCAATGCCATGTCTCCGGCAAGCGGCGGCGGCCCTACCATTTTTCTCCCGCTTCTGTTGATCTGCATCATCGGCGCCGTGGTCATCATCGGCGCCTTTTATGCACGCCGGAAGGGCCGTCTGCGCAGCCGCGGCGCGATCGTCGCCATCGTCCTGCTCGTGGTGCTGCTTGCGTTCGTGGCTTGGGTGGCGCCAAGCCTGCCGGCAATCTTCGGATCGTCTGGCTAAGCGGCCGTTCCGCCCCGCAGCGCGGCCGATCAAGCAGGCCAGCGCGAATGAGAAGGCGCACAACGGGCAGCAAGGCGCAAACGACGAGGTGCCCGAATGACAATTGCCCAGATCACAGGTGCCCAAATGACAAGTGCCCGGGCATCGCTGCCCGGGCACCCGCGTGATGATCCAGTTGCCCGGTCACCAACCCCCTGAAGAATGCCTGGCCCGCTCGCTTCCTCCCCTCGCAAGAGGTCGCGGGGCCGAGACCCTCCCCGAACCGTGGCCATTCGGCTTACGTTTCGAGCATTTGACGCTAGGCAAGCCCAAATGGCTTGTCATCGGGAATCGCTGGCGAGGACTCATTTGTGCCGCGCCTGTGGCGTCGCCGCCACAGGCCCGTTTGGGAAGCCGTTGCCCGCCGAAACAAAGTGTTTCGACAAAAGCCGCTCAACCTCTAGAGACTCGCGCACCTTTGCTTTTCGGGACCAATCTCCTCGATGCGCCTTTCCCGCTACTTCCTGCCCGTCACCAAGGAAACGCCCGCCGACGCCCAGATCGTCAGCCACAAGCTGATGCTGCGCGCCGGCCTGATCCGCCAGACCGCCGCCGGAATCTACGCTTGGCTGCCGATCGGATTCAGGGTGCTCAAGAAGATCGAGCAGATCGTCCGCGAGGAGCAGGACAAGGCCGGCGCGATCGAATTGCTGATGCCGACCATGCAGTCGGCCGATCTGTGGCGACAGTCGGGCCGCTACGAGGCTTATGGACCCGAGATGCTGCGCATCACCGACCGTCACGAGCGCGAGATGCTCTACGGCCCGACCAACGAGGAAATGATCACCGCGATCTTCCGCGACTCCGCGCGAAGCTACCGCGACCTGCCGCGCACGCTCTATCATATCCAGTGGAAGTTCCGCGACGAGGTCCGGCCGCGCTTCGGCGTGATGCGCGGCCGCGAGTTCCTGATGAAGGACGCCTACAGCTTCGACCTCGACGAGCAAGGCGCGCGGCTGAGCTATTACACCCAGCTTCTCGCCTATCTGCGCACCTTCCAGCGGATGGGAATCAAGGCGGTGCCGATGAAGGCGGCGAGCGGCCCGATCGGGGGCGACCTCAGCCATGAATTCATCGTGCTTGCTCCGAATGGCGAAAGCGAGGTCTTCTACGACAGCGAATTCGAGGCGTTCGACTGGGAGCAGTCCGGCGTCGATCATGCCAGTCCGGATGATCTCCGCCGTTTGTTCGATCAGGTGAGCGGCATGTACGCCGCGACCGACGAGACGCACGACCAGGCGCGCTGGAGCGAGGTGCCCGAGCCGCGCCGGCGCGAGGGGCGCGGGATCGAGGTCGGCCACATCTTCTCGTTCGGCACCAAATATAGCGCGAGCATGGGCATGACCGTTCAGACCAAGGACGGCGGCCAGGTCCATCCGCAAATGGGCAGCTACGGCATCGGCGTGTCGCGCCTGGTCGGCGCGATCATCGAGGCGAGCCACGACGACGCCGGCATCGTCTGGCCCGCCGCGGTGGCGCCGTTCCAGGTCGGCCTGATCAACATGCGCGCCGACGACCCCGGTTGCTCGGCGGCCTGCGACGATCTCTAACGCCGCCTCGAACCGGCGGGTGTCGAGACATTGTCCGACGACCGCGACGAACGCGGCGGCGCCAAGTTCGCGACGATGGACGTAATCGGGCTGCCGTGGCAGCTGATCGTCGGACCAAGGGCACTCGAGAAGGGCGTGGTCGAACTGAAGCAGCGCGCGACCGGCGAGCGACAGGAGCTTTCGGCCGACAGCGCGCTCGCGAAGCTCACCGCGCGATGATCCTGTCCCGCTACGAGCGCATGATCGCGAAGCGCTATCTGCTCCCGGGCCGGGGTGAGGCGTTCATCTTCCTCGTCGCCGGAATCAGCCTCGTCGCGGTGATGCTCGGCGTCGCCGCGCTGATCATCGTGATGAGCGTGATGAACGGCTTTCGCGCCGAGCTGTTCGACAAGATCGTCGGCCTCAATGGCCATGCGGTGGTGCAGGGCTATGGCGGCCGCCTGCCCGACTGGCGCGACATCGTCCGCGAGGCGCGTGCGACGCCAGGCGTGACTTCGGCGCTGCCGCTGATCGAGCAGCCGCTGATGGCGAGCTACGAGGGTCGGGTCGAGGGCGTGATCGCGCGCGGCATGCAGCGCGAGGACATCCTCAACAACCCGACCTTGCACAACAAGGTGTTGTCGGGCTCGTTCGACACGTTGCGCGCCGGCACCCAGAATGTCGCGATCGGCGCGCGCCTGGCCGAATCGCTCGGGGCGACGGTCGGCGGCCAGATCAGCCTGATCAGCCCGCAGGGGCGGACGACTCCGTTCGGCACCGTGCCGCGCATCGTCTCCTACAATGTCGCCGCGATCTTCGAGGTCGGGGTTTATGATTACGACAAAGGCTTCGTCGTGATGCCGATCGAGGATGCGCAGACCTTGCTGATGCTCGGCGACGAGGTCGGCATGGTCGAGGTCCAGACCGTCGACGCGGACCGGGTCGGCGAGATATTGGCGCCGCTCGCTGCGAAGGTGTCGCGCGTCGCCGCCGTGGTCGACTGGCGGCAGATGAACGCCTCGTTGTTCGAGGCGCTCGAGGTCGAGCGCATCGCTATGTTCGTCGTCCTCTCGATCATCATCCTTGTCGCTGTGTTCAACATCCTCTCGTCGCTGATCATGCTGGTCCGCGCCAAGACGCGTGATATCGCCATATTGCGCACGATGGGCGCGACCCGCCACGGCCTGATGAAGGTGTTCATGACGGTCGGCGTCACGATCGGCATGCTCGGCACCGCGGCGGGCATGCTGCTCGGCGCGATCTTCCTGTTTTTCCGCCAGTCGGTGGTCAATTTCATCCAGATCGTGACCGGACAGAATCTGTGGGATCCGTCGATCCGCTTCCTCACCGAGCTTCCGTCGAAGACCGACCCGCTCGAGGTGACCGCGATCGTCGTGATGGCGCTCGGCTTCAGCTTCCTTGCCACCCTTTATCCGGCATGGAAGGCGGCGAGCACCGATCCGGTGCAGGTGCTCCGCTATGAATGAGGTGGAGGTGCTGAGCGTATCCGGGCTGAAGCGCAGCTTTCAGCAGGCCGGCGTCACGATCCACGTGCTGCGCGGCGTCAACCTCACCGTCAACCGCGGCGAGATCGTCGCCCTGCTCGGTCCATCGGGCTCGGGCAAGTCGACCTTGCTCCAGGCGGTCGGGCTGCTCGAAGGTGGGTTCGAAGGCTCGATCCGCATCAACGGCGAGGAAGCCGCAAACCTCGAAAGCGACGCCCGCACCCGGCTGCGCCGCGACGCGCTCGGCTTCGTCTACCAATTCCACCACCTGCTGCCCGATTTCAGCGCCGAGGAGAATGTCGTGCTTCCGCAGCTGATCCGCGACGCCGAGCCGGCCGTTGCGCGTGAGCGCGCTGCGTCGCTGCTCGGCTCGCTCGGCCTGGGCCAACGGCTCACCCATCGTCCAAGCCAGCTTTCAGGCGGTGAGCAGCAAAGGGTCGCGGTCGCGCGCGCGCTGGCCAATCGGCCGGCGCTGGTGCTCGCCGACGAACCCACGGGCAAC
>JAQGLH010000200.1 GCA_028293005.1 Alphaproteobacteria bacterium | reverse complement strand
ACCTTCCTGGGCGGCGAGGACTTCGACAACAAGATCGTCCAGTTCCTGGCCGACGGCTTCAAGAAGGACGAGGGCATCGACCTCGCCAAGGACAAGCTGGCGCTGCAGCGGCTGAAGGAAGCCGCCGAGAAGGCGAAGATCGAGCTCAGCTCGGCGGCCTCGACCGAGGTCAACCTGCCCTTCATCACCGCCGATCAGAACGGGCCCAAGCATCTGGTCCGCGCGATCACGCGCGCCGATCTGGAGAAGCTGGTCGACGACCTCATCGAGCGGACCATCGAGCCGTGCAAGAAGGCGTTGAAGGACGCCGGACTCGAAGCCAAGGACATCGCCGATGTCGTCCTCGTCGGCGGCATGACCCGCATGCCGCGGGTGCGCGAGCGGGTGAAGGAATTCTTCGGCCGTGAGCCGCACACCGGCGTCAACCCGGACGAGGTCGTGGCGATGGGCGCGGCGATCCAGGCCGGCGTGCTGCAGGGCGACGTCAAGGACGTGCTGCTGCTCGACGTGACTCCGCTGTCGCTCGGCATCGAGACGCTGGGCGGCGTGTTCACGCGGATGATCGACCGCAATACGACCATCCCGACCAAGAAGAGCCAGGTCTTCTCGACCGCAGAGGACAATCAGAATGCGGTCACCATCCGCGTCTTCCAGGGCGAGCGCGAAATGGCCGCGGACAACACGAGGCTCGGCCAGTTCGATCTGATCGGCATTCCGCCGGCGCCGCGCGGCGTGCCGCAGATCGAAGTCACGTTCGACATCGACGCCAACGGCATCGTCAACGTGTCGGCGAAGGACAAGGGCACCGGCAAGGAGCAGCAGATCCGCATCCAGGCCTCGGGCGGGCTCGGCGATGCCGACATCGAGCAGATGGTCAAGGACGCGGAACGCTTCGCCGAAGAGGACAAGAAGCGCCGGGCGGCGGCCGAGGCGAAGAACAACGCCGAGAGCCTGATCCACACCACCGAGCGCCAGCTCGAGGAGCATGGCGACAAGGTCGACGCCTCGTTGAAGTCGGAGATCCAGGCGGCGGTCGACGAAGCTCGCTCGGCGGTCGAGGGCGGCGATACCGATGCGATCACGCAGAAGGCGCAGGCGCTCGCGCAGGTGGCGATGAAGCTCGGCCAGGCGATCTATGAGAAGGAGCAGGCTGCTGCTTCTTCTCCGGGGGACGCCGGCGCGGGCGAGAGCCCCGAGGCCGGCGCCGAGGACGTCGTCGACGCGGAGTTCTCCGAGGTAGACGACGACAACAAGGCATAAGATCGTGGCTCGGCTCCCGCGCTTCTTTGTGATCAGCAAGGAAGGGCGGGAGCCGCACGTTTGGGGGAGCCGGGGTTTCGATGCTCGATACTGATTATTACGAACTGCTCCAGGTGGAGCGAACCGCAGACGAGAAGGCGATCAAGTCGGCCTACCGCCGCCTTGCGATGGAATGCCACCCCGATCGCAATCCCGGCTGCGCAGATTCGGAGGCGCGCTTCAAGGCGATCAGCGTCGCCTATGATTGCCTCAAGGACCCGCAGAAGCGCGCCGCTTACGACCGCTTCGGCCACGCCGCCTTCCAGAATGGCGGCACGGGCGGCGGCGCACAGGATTTCGGCTCCTTCTCCGACATTTTCGAGAATATCTTCGGCGAGTTCATGGGCGGCCACGGCGACCGTCGGTCGAACGTGCTGCGCGGCTCCGACCTCCGCTACGATCTCGAAATCAGCCTCGAGGAGGCGTTCGGCGGCAAGACCGTCGAGGTCAAGATCGACACGACCGTGGCCTGCCAGCCGTGCGGTGGCAGCGGTGCCAAGGCGGGCACCAGCGCGCGCACCTGCGGCACCTGCGACGGCAGGGGGCAGGTGAGGGCGCGCCAGGGGATATTCGTGCTTGAGCAGACCTGCCCGAGCTGCCGCGGTACCGGCCAGGTGATCGCCGACCCGTGCGAAGCGTGCCGCGGCGACGGGCGCGTCGAGCGGCAGCGTGCGCTCGAAATCCGAATCCCCGCCGGGGTCGATGAAGGCACCAGGATCAGATTGTCCGGCGAAGGCGAGGCCGGCGCGCGCGGAGGCCCCGCCGGAGACCTTTACATCTTCGTCCATCTTGCGCGTCACCGGGTCTTCCAGCGCGACGGCACGACTCTGTTCGCGCGCTGCCCGGTCAGCATCACCACCGCCGCGCTGGGCGGCACGATCGAAATGCCGGGCCTGAACCGCGAGCGCCACGAGATCAAGATCCCGGCCGGCATCCAGTCCGGCAAGCAGCTTCGTCAGCGCGGCGCCGGCATGCCGGTGCTCAACGGCCGCGGATTCGGCGATATGGTGATCGAGATCGAGGTCGAGACTCCGACCCGCCTTTCGGTGCGGCAGAAGGAATTGCTCGAGGAATTCCGCAAGACCGAGACCGGCGAGGAATGCCCCGCCACGTCGGGCTTTTTCGCCAAGCTCAAGACGATGTGGGACGATCTGACCGACTAGGCATTGGTGCAAACGGCGCTATGCTCTTTTCCGAGAATAGAAACGGGAGAGACCTATGCGCGTTCGCCTTTTTGCCTGCCTGCTTGCCACCATCGCCGTCCCGGCCGCCGCGCAGCATGATCTGTCCAAGGTCGAGATCAAGACCGAGCGGCTCGCGCCCGGCGTCGCCGTGTTGTTCGGCGCGGGCGGCAACATCGCCCTCTCGCACGGCGAGGACGGCAACGTCATTGTCGACGATCAGTTCGCGCCGCTGACCGACAAGATCTCGGCCGTGATCGCGACCTTCGACAGGAAACCGGTCCGCTTCGTGATCAACACGCACTGGCATCCGGACCATACCGGCGGGAACGAGAATTTCGGCAAGCGCGGCGCGGTGATCCTCGCGCACGACAACGTCCGTAGCCGCATGTCGAGCGAGCAATTCCGCGCGATGACGGAGGAGAAGATCGCGCCGTCGCCAAAGGGCGCGCTTCCGGTCGTCACCTTCGCCGAGGCCGTGACCATGCATCTCAACGGCGACACGCTCCACGTCAGTCATGTCGCCAACGCTCACACCGATGGCGATGCGATCATCCATTGGCAGAAGGCGAACGTGCTTCACATGGGCGATACCTTCATGAATCGCGTGTCCTTCCCGTTCATCGACCGCCGCGCGGGCGGTTCGATCGACGGCTATATCGCGGCGGCGGACCGCGGCCTTGCGCTCGCCGATGCGGAGACCAGGATCATTCCCGGCCACGGCCCGATCGGCACGCGCGCCGATCTCCAGGCGTTCCGCGACATGCTGATCGATATTCGCGCCAAGGTCGCCAATGGCATCACGGCGAAGCGCACGCTCGCGCAGATCAAGGCGTCGGCGCCGGCGGCGCGCTATGGCATGCCCGACGGCTTCATCAAGCCCGACCAGTTCGTCGAGGCGGTCTACGCCAGCCTCACCAGCCCGCCGCCCGCGCGCGGGCCGCATTCGCACTGACCGTGACGGGTGCGGGTAAGGGAGGGACGCCCCAACCCCAAACCGCACCAGTCACCGTCGCGCTGGCCCTACGCTGCCTTACCAAACACCCGCGCGAAAATGGTGTCGACGTGCTTGAGGTGGTAGCCGAGGTCGAAGCTCTCCTCGAGCGCGCCGTCCGGCAGCAAGGCTGAAACCTCGGGATCGGCCTTGAGCAGCTCGAGCAGCGACAGTTCCCCGTCCGAGTCCCAGACGCGCATCGCGTTGCGCTGGACCATGCGATACGCATCCTCGCGGCTCGCGCCCGCCTGGGTGAGCGCGAGCAGCACGCGCTGCGAGTGGACGAGGCCGCCCATCCGGTCGAGATTCCTCTGCATCCGCTCGGGATAGACCAGCAATTTATCGATCACGTTGGTCATTCGTGCGAGCGCGAAATCGAGCGTGACCGTCGCATCGGGGCCGATATAGCGTTCGACCGACGAATGGCTGATGTCGCGCTCGTGCCACAAAGCGACATTCTCGAGCGCCGGCGTGACATAGCCCCGCACCATCCGCGCGAGGCCGGTGAGATTTTCGGTAAGCACCGGGTTGCGCTTGTGCGGCATAGCCGACGAGCCCTTCTGCCCGGGTGAGAAATATTCCTCCACCTCGAGCACTTCGGTGCGCTGGAGATGACGGACCTCCGTCGCGAGCCGCTCGATCGACGAGGCGATCACGCCCAATGTCGCAAAGAACATCGCGTGGCGATCGCGCGGGATCACCTGGGTCGAGACCGGTTCGACCTCCAGCCCCATCTTGGCCGCGACATATTGCTCGATGCGCGGATCGATGTTGGCGAAGGTGCCGACGGCGCCCGAGATCGCGCAGGTCGCGATCTCTTCGCGCGCCGCGACCATGCGGC
>JAQGLH010000191.1 GCA_028293005.1 Alphaproteobacteria bacterium | reverse complement strand
CGACGTCAAGACGGGCGTCGATGCCTGGCAGGCGGGCCGCTATGACGTCGCGATCAACGCCTGGCGTCCGCTCGCGGAGAAAGGCGATGCCGATGCGCAGTTCAACCTCGGCCAGGCCTATCGGCTCGGCCGCGGTGTCCCCTCCGACCTCAAGATCGCGCAGAGCTGGTATGAAAAAGCCGCGCAGCAGGGCCATGAACAGGCGCAGGCCAATCTCGGGCTGCTGCTGTACGAGGCCGACCAGCGCAGCGCTGCGCTGCCGTGGATCCAGAAGGCCGCGCTGAACGGCGACCCGCGCGCACAATATGTGCTCGGCATCGAGCTCAACAACGGCGACCTGGTGCCCAAGGATTGGCCGCGCGCTTATGCACTGATGACCCTGGCCGCCGCGCAGGGCATTCCGCCGGCGGCCAAGAGCCTGACCGAGATGGTCGAATATATTCCGGCCGCCGACCGGCAGCAGGGCCTCGCGCTGGCGCATCAGCTTCGCGCCAAGAAATCGGATTCGGCCGACGCGCCTTCGCTGCCCGGATCGTCGAGGCCGTTGCCGGCGCAGCCGACGCGCGTCGCCCGCGCGCCCACGCCCCCGGCTCCGATTACCCCAACTGCGACCTCCCCGGCTCCCCGACAGCCGGCTGCAAGGCCGGTGCCCGCTCCGAAGCCGGCTGCCGTCAGGCCTGCCCCGGCTCCTGCCCCCGCCCGCGCCCCCGCCCCTGCCATCGCGGCATCGGGCAGATGGCGCGTCCAGCTCGGCGCCTACGGCAGCCCGCAGGCCGCGCGCGCGGAATGGGCGTCGCTGAGCAGGAGGATCTCGGCCTTGTCCGGGCTCCAGCCCTCTTATGAGAACGCCGGTGCGCTCACCCGCCTGCGCGTCGGGCCGGTGCCCAGCCGCGCCGCTGCAGACCGGCTGTGCGCCGCTGCCAAGGCGGCCGGGCAGGCCTGCTTCCCGGTCGCACCCTAAGAGCCATCACTCCCTCTCGCATCGGCCCATGCCAGCAGCAGCGGCGGCCAATGCGTGACCCGACCGGGCGGCCGGCCGTGCCGGCCAGCCCCCGCCCGCCTATTAACGGATTTTTCGGGACATCGGCCTATCAGTCGTCGCCTCTACAACACGGGGGCGAAAAATGGCGGCACCGCGCAGGCTCGACAGCGCGTCAGCAATGGCATCGCGCTGGCGCAGGCGGCGGATGTGCGTGCTGATCGCGGGCGAGCCGATGCCCGCCGCCTTGCGTGATGTCTCTGCGACCGGCGCCACCCTCGATACCAACGCGCGTCCTTCGCTCGGCAGCACGGTCGAGCTTCACCACCCCGATGCCGGCGCGATCGCCGGCATCGTGCGGGCGGTGTCGAGCGACGGGGTCGAGATCGGCTTTGCCTGCTGCGAGCATTCGGTGGCGTTCGCACTCGCGGCGATCACCTCGGACATGAGCCGGCCGGCCGCTTAGACGGCGGTACATGAGACGGCCATCGTTGCCCGTTCCCTGATCTGACGATTTGGGAGAAGGCTATTCCTTCTCCCACTCCGCGCGGGCGTAGCCCTGCGCGTAGAGCAAGGCGGTGAGGTCGCAATGATCGATCCGCGCCGCCGCCGCGGCCGCGGTCCTGGGCTTGGCGTGATAGGCGACGCCGAGGCCGGCGGCCTCGATCATCGGGATGTCGTTGGCGCCGTCACCCACCGCGAGCGTGTCGGCAAGGTCGATCTCGCGCGCGGCGGCGGCTTCGATCAGGGCGGCTTTCTTGGTTTCGGCGCCGACGATCGGGCGTGCGACCGTGCCGTCGAGCTTGCCCTCGGCCAACCCGAGCCGGTTGGAGAGCACGCGCTCGAAGCCGATGTCGCGGGCCACCCGGTCGGCGAAATGGGTGAAGCCGCCCGAAACCAGAAGCGTGCTCGCACCCTCGCGCCGCATCGTCCGCACCAAGGCGATCGCGCCGCCGCTGAGCTTGACCCGCTCGGCGTGGCAGCGGTCGATCACCTCCTCGCCAAGATCCTTGAGCAGGCCGACGCGCGCGTCGAGCGCCGCCTCGAAATCGAGCTCGCCGCGCATCGCCCGCTCGGTGATCTCGGCGATCTGCGGCTTGATCCCGGCATAATCGGCAAGCTCGTCGATGCATTCGATCGTGATCATCGTCGAATCCATATCGGCGATCAGCAGCTTCTTGCGCCGGCCGGTCTCGCCTTGGACGATCACGTCGACCCCGGCGATCAACCCCTCGAGCATCGCACGCGCGCGCTGCGGCGAGGCGGAAAACAGCAGGTCGCAGGCGACGTCGGCTTCGATCCAGCTCCGCCCGAAGCTGTGCACGCCCGCCTCGGCGAGCGCGTCCTCGGCGCTGGAAATATCGCCGCTCGAAAGCCGATCCTTTGCTATCAGCGTCGCGATGAACATCAACACTCCCTCTTTGGCGCCGGTGGCGCTTATCGCGGGGCCGACCGCCTCGGGCAAGTCGGCTTTGGCGCTCGTGCTCGCCGAACAGGCGAACGGGGTGGTGATCAACGCCGACAGCGCCCAGGTCTATCAGGACCTCCGCGTCCTCAGCGCTCGGCCAACCGCAGCCGACGAAGCCAGGGCGCCCCATCGCCTCTACGGCACGCGCGACGGTGCGACCCCCTGCTCGGCCGCCGATTGGGCCGACGACGCGCGCCGGGCGGTGCGCGACGCTCACGAGGCGGGCAAGCTGCCGATCCTGGTCGGCGGCACGGGGCTTTACCTGCGCACGTTGCTCGAAGGAATCGCGCCGGTGCCCGAGATCGACCCCGCAGTTCGCGCCGCGGTGCGCGCGATGCCGGTGTCGCAAAGCTTCGAGGCGCTGGGACGCGAAGACCCGGCCGCGGCACAGCGCCTGCGCCCGAGCGACACCGCGCGAGTCGCGCGCGCGCTCGAGGTGGTGCGCTCGACCGGGAGGCCGCTCGCCGACTGGCAGACGCACAAAAGCGGCGGCATCGCCGAGGAGATCTCGCTCCGCCCGCTCGTCCTGCTGCCGCCGCGCGAATGGCTCGCGCAAAGATGCGACCGGCGCTTTGCCGAGATGATGGGCGGCGAAGGACTCGATGAAGTCCAGTGCCTGCTCGACCGCAAGCTCAATCCTCTGCTGCCGGTGATGCGCGCGATCGGCGTGCGCGAGCTCACCGCCCTGCTCGCCGGGGAAGTGAGCCCGGAGCAAGCGCTCCAGCACGGCCAGACCGCAACCCGCCAATATGCCAAGCGCCAATATACCTGGTTTTCGCGCCAGCCGCCCGCCGCTTGGGCGCGCTTCAGCGCTCCGCTCGACGATCCGGCCGCCGCTGCGGCGGCGCTGGCGATCATCACGCCGATCTAGCCCATCACGCCGATCTAGTTAGGCGCAATCGTGGGCTCGGCAGCGTACGCGGCGAGCGCGCTATTTGCCCGATCGTTGCGGCTCCAGGTGGAGGTAGCGCTGGTTGAAATCGCCGATCGCACGCAGTCGGTTCCAGTCGGGAAAGCTGATGTTGCGCTTGGTGCGCTGGATGAGCCCTTCCGCCTCGAGCGTCTTCAACGTCCGGTTGACGTGCACCGGCGTGAGGCCGAGCGCATCGGCAAGCTGCTCCTGGGTCATCGGCAATTCGTAGCCGTAGGCCTCGGCCAGTCCTTCGGCCTCCAGCCGGACGCCGAGCTCGCAAAGAACATGTGCCAGCCGGGTGCGCGAATTGCGCCGTCCGACGTTGAGCACCCATTCGCGGAAAATCGATGATTCAACGAGGATCTTGACCAGGATGGCATGGCCCACCGCGGAGCGGCTGCGGGCGATCTCCTGCATGGCGGTGCGCGACACGAAAGCGACCTCACCGCGCGTGAGCATCTGGATGCTGTGATCGGAAACATCGAGGAACAGATTCTGAAAGTCGAGCGCGTCGCCCGGTATGTGCAGGCCCACGATCTGTCTCGCGCCGTCGCCCGTGAGCTTCTGGCGATAGGCGAAGCCAGAGACCAGGATGGTGCAGAATTCGGGCGGATCCGCCTCGCGGATCGTGTAAGTGGAGGGCTCGAGCGTGCGCAAGGTGTAAGGAAGATCGAGTACCGCCTCACGATCCTTTTTCGGCATGTGCGCGCGCAATTCGAGATTGCGGGCGAGAAGCTCCAGAGGATGTTCAGGACGTTTCACGATGTGCTCCCGCTTACAAAGGGCGGGAGCACCAAGTCTCTCTCAGTCGCCAAATGCCGGTTAGCCGCTTGGCAATGATATCACCATAACACGTTCGGTCTTTCGTTGACTATCAAATGTTATTAATCTTATCATAAACATAGATTTAGCAGCTTTTATCTGCTATCGTCGACCGATCGTCGAGCTGGCCGAGGGCCTCGGCGACTGAGAGACCCAGCGCTCCCCCCCAGACGCGAGAGCCGACATGCCACTCTATTTCTTTCACCTGCGCGATGGCGTCGACATCCTGATTGATGAAGAAGGAAGGCAGCTCGAGAGCCCTTCCTCGATCGCGCAAGCGGCGATGATCGAGGCGCGATCGATCATCAGCGCCGACGCCCAGACCGGACAGATCAGGCTGGACCAGCGCATCGACGTCGAAGACGAAGCGCAAAGCGTGATCCACACGCTCGAATTTGCCGATGCCGTTGCGATTATCCCGCCGACGGTGGGCTGAACTCGCTCACGCTTGGGTTGAGCCGGGTCCTGTCTGGCCGTCACGTGGACCGCCTCGCAAAGCGGATGGGCCGCCGGCTTCACGCAGGTTGAAGAGATAGCGCGCAGGTACCTCTCTCGACGGTGACCGAACAGAGTCTATCCCAAGGTTCCGCGAGGCGGTCGCGTGCCTCGCCAAAAGCTCGGTCACCGACATCGACGCTTCATTCTGCCGCGGGCAAAGTGAACCAGAAACTCGCCCCGCTCCCGGGCCTGCTGTCCACCCCCAGCTTGCCGTCGTGCGCTTCGATGATCGTCCGGCTGATCGAGAGGCCGACGCCCATCCCGCCCTGCTTCGAAGACACGAACGCGTCGAACAATGTCGTGCGCAGTTCCGGCGCAATCCCGGCCCCGGTGTCGCTGATCCGAACCTCGACCATCGAGCCGGTGCGTCGTGCCGAGATCGCGACGATACGCACCGGCGCTTCCGCGATCGCTTCGAGCGCGTTTCTGACCAGGTTGAGGATGACCTGCTGGATTTGAGTCCGATCGACGTCGATCGCGAGACCGGGTTCGAGATCATATTCGACGCTGATGCCTGTCTCGTGCGCGCCCAGCAGCGCTAGGGCGGAAATCTCGTGGATCAGATCGGAGACGTCGCTGCGCTGGGTGGTGACTTCCTTCCTGCCAATCATCGCGCGCATGCGGCGGATGACGTTTCCCGCGCGGATGATGCTTTCTTCGGCGCGGCTCAGCCCGGTCCGCACAAGCTCTTTGCTTTGATCGTCGCGCCGGTCGAGCAATTTGCCGGCTCCCGCGACGAAAGCGGCTGCCGCGGCAAGCGGCTGGTTCAACTCGTGCGCCAAAGCCGATGCCATGGTTCCCATTGCGCTGACGCGCGACAAGTGGATGAGATTGTTCTGCAGGAGCTGAACCTGTTCCTGCGCCCTGATCTGCTCGGTGACGTCATTGCCCTGCAGGAAGATGCCCTGCACCTGGCCCTGGGAGTCGCGCACCGGCTGGTAGATGAAGTCCACCAGCCGCTCTTCCGGATCAGCATTGGCTCGGCGCTGAAGAAGCACCCGCCTGCCGCGGGCGATATAGGCGATGCCGGTCGCATAGACTTCATCGAGGAGGGTCAACAATCCCTCGCGCTCGAGTTCGGGTATCGCCTCGGCGCTGGGCCTGCCAACGAAATCCCGACTCCCGAGCAGCTCCCGGAACGCCGCATTGACGAACTCGATGCGGTGTTCTGGCCCGCGGCTCATGCCGACGAAACCCGGAGCCTGCTCGAGGAGCTCGCGCAGCCTGTCGCGTTCACGCTCGATCGACCGGTTGTCGAGCACCGTCGGCGTGATCTCCAGCAGGACGGCCTTCACGCCGGCCACTTTGTCATTCTCGTCGAAGGCCGGGCTCGACGAGAAGATGAAGTAGGCGGTTTCCTCGCTGCCGGCATGAATGCGCCGCACCGGCAAGTTCTCGATCGACGTGCCGCGGCCCTCCATCGCTTCTTCGAGCAGCGGCGCGATTGTCGGCCAGAGGTGCGGGCTGACCTCGGGATAGCTCTCGCCGATTCCATGGCGCAGCCCGGTTTTGACGAACGGGAGATAGGCGTCGTTGTGGATCGTCAGATAATCGCGTCCCCAGAGCAGGAATTTCGGCTCATGGTTGTTGATCATCATGCCGACGCTGGTGCGCAGCGATTGCGGCCATGAATCGAGTGGCCCAAGCTTAGTCGTGGACCAATCGTGGGCCGCGATCACGTCGGCCATCAGGCCGCCGAATCTCAGAAAGGGCGGTTGAAGGACCGCGGCGGTTCTCCGTCACTCGTGCCAAAGAGCCATCCTATCTCCGTATCCGTCGGGCATCTTTGACCTATGTTGATCGAGAATGGTCGGATGTCTTCCAGGTCCGCCAGCCTGCCCATTTCGGACGATCGCCGACGTTGGCCGCGCCGTCATCGCTCACGCGATCGGGCAGTCAAAGCGTCGCGAGGCCGCACCAGAACAGCAGCACCGACAGCGCCCCAAGCGCGCTTCGGATATGATGCAATCGGCCCCAGCGCCGCAGCAGCGCCCTGCCCTCTGCGCCGGCACCTGTGGCCTCATCTGCGGCAATCTCGAACAGGCGCCTGTTGGTCGGCATGATGGCAAGCAGCGTGACGGGCCAGTTGGCAAGCAGCGCGATTGCGCCCGCCAGCCACTCCCATCCGCCGAGCGAATGCCACGCCGCGAGACCGGCGACGCCGCCGATCACCGCCAATGCTGCCTGGATCGGCAGCGCTCGCTTATAGCTCGTCCGCCATTGCGCCAGCGCCGGCGCGTCGCCGAGGGCCAGCCGCGCGGGATGCTCGACGAAGCTGATGTACAAAGCTGCGCCCGCGAACAGCGTCGCGAGGACCAGTGCGCCGATGCCAATGAGCATGCCGGTTCTCCCAAGACTGACTAGGCCCGTGCTTTACGATCGGCCCCGTGCTTTACGATCGGCCCCGTGCTCTACGATCGGCAACGTCGTTTCCGGCGTCGTTTTGAGCGTTTGCGCCATAGCGGTCAGTAGGGCCGCCCGTCCTTGCGCGCGAACACCCACTTGCCTTCGACCAGCACCGCCATCAGATCATCCCGCGGGAAGACGCCTTCATCCCCGGCGGTGCGATCGCCCACTTCGAGGTAAACGGCGTCGGCTTCGCTTCGGTTGACGATCTGATGAGCCGAGCCGCCGGCCGCAAAGCCCGCGCACATGCCGGGCGCCAGGATCGCTTCCCCCTGGTCCGTCACGAGCGTGGGTGTGCCTTCCAAGACGTAGACGAACTCATCCTGCTTGCTGTGCCTGTGCAGCAGGGAGGCCTCTCCGCCCGGCGGAAGGCAGGTCAGGTTCACTCCGAAGTTCGACAGCCCAAAAAAGTCTCCAAGCGCTCGCTTCTGCCGTTTCAACAGCGGCGACGCGAACGGCTCGGGGTGCACCGGAGGCTTTGCGCGAAGCGGCACGGCGGTCGCCTCCACAGCGACAAGGGCTTGCTTTGGCTGCTCGCTCACAACATCCTCCGTTTCGACACATCGGCATGACGGGGAGTAGCAGGCCGGCGCCCGTTTTCAACGTCGTGACGGCGAAAGGTCCGGCCCTGCGGGAGTCGAAGCGACTGCCACGCCCATGACCATCGTGTAACGAAATCGGGCATTTCCTGATCCGGGCCTGCCGCAGCCGGTGAGGCCAAGGCTGCTCGCCCTGGCGAAACTAGGCCTGTCCGACGACCGCGATCAACGGGTCGCTTTGTCTGCCGTCCGCCAGGACGTGCGCCGCGGCCGAGGAGAAGCCGGCGCGCTCGAAATAGAGACGCAGCAGGGCCGCGCGTCCGTCGAGGTCGAGCGATCGCCAGATCGCGACCGCTTTGGTCGGAAAAGTGCGGTTCGAGAAGCTGACGACGAACGGCGCGCCGGGCCGCAGCACGCGGCGCACCTCGCGGAAGACGAGGATCGGCTGCTGGAGATATTGGGCGGAGACGCAGCACAAAGCAGCATCGCAGCTCGCGTCCACGAGCGGCAACACCGGATCGCGATTGAGATCCTGGACGAACCAGCGGGTGAGCCGCGGGTTGGCGGCGAGCTCGCGGGCGTTCATCCCATGCCCGACGACTTCGGCCAGCGGCAGATCCTCAGGCAGGTGACTGACCCAGCTCGACATCAGATCGAGCACCACCGCTCCGTGCGGCAGCACCGAGTTGTAGAAATCGGCCAGCGCCGCGATGGCCTTGTCGTCGATGTGGGTGACCAGCCGCGCCGGAGCATAGAAGGCCAAATCGTCGCCGTCGTCGAGCCTCGCGAAAGCACCCGCGGGCAGTTCGGTCAAATCTGCGTTCGTGACTTCAATCTTTTGCCGCGTGGCTTGGGATTCCCGGGCGATGAGACCCGACAGACCGGCGGGACCAGCTTCCGGGACGAATGGCGGTTGGGACATGGGACGAGCGCTACCCTGGGCTTGCGCCGTCCGCAACGGGAAGACCGCGGCCATTGAACCGTCGATGCACCCTCATTCGTCGAGATGGAGATAATTACTGTCGAAATCGCCGAGAGCCGCCAGCTGTTTCCAGTCGAGGATTTTGACCGAGCGTTGCGTCCTTTCAATGAGATTTCGAGCGTCGAGGGCCTTCAGGGTCCTGTTCACATGGACATTCGTCAGGCCCAGCGCGTCGGCAAGCTGATCTTGCGTCATCGGTAATTCGTAGGCGCACTGCTCCCCCAACCCTGCGGTTTCCAATCTCAACGCGAACTCGCAAAGCAGGTGCGCCGTGCGGGTAAGGGAATCCCGGCGCCCGACGTTCAGCGTCCACTCCCGAAAGATCGATGCATCGACCAGGGTTTCGTACCACATTGCCCTGCCGACGGTCGGTCGCTCGAACGCCACTTTCTGAACCGCTTCGATAGGGATGAACGCCACTTCGATGCTGGTCAGCGCCTGCACATTGTGGTCCGACCTCCGGAGCAGTGAGTTCTGAAGGTCGACCACATCGCCCTTCATATGGATGGACATGATCTGCCTTCCGCCGTCGCCAGCCACCTTGTGCCGGAAAGCAAATCCCGACAGCAGGAGGCAGGAATAGACTGGCTTCTCGCCATCTCTCACGATGTATTGATGGGGCGCGAGCTTCTTGATCCTGTGCGGAAGGCTCAGGATCGCCTCTTCATCATCCTTGTCCAACGGCATCCAAAGGCCAAGCTTGCGGATCATGGGCGGCGTGTCAGTGCTGTTGATTGGCCAAGGGCTGCGTCACTGTTTGCCAGGCCGTGGGGAGCCGGTGGCTCGCGTATTCACCCGCGATCCATTTTTCTGCGATGCTGCTCGATCGTGCAACAACTTGGAAC
>JAQGLH010000393.1 GCA_028293005.1 Alphaproteobacteria bacterium | reverse complement strand
TGTCGACCACGACGACGTCGACGCCCTCGCCCATTCGCGCGAGCAGGCGCGCCAGATCGTCGTCCTTGGCGGGATCGAACGTCTCGAAGGCGGGAAGCGGCAAGTCGATGCCGAGCCGCCGGCCGGTCGCCGCGCGGTTTTCCAGGTAGCGGCCGAGCGTGCGCTGGCGGGTGTCGAGATCGATCGCGGCGACCCGCTTGCCGGCGGCGGTGAGCGCGACCGCGCTGTGAACCGCTGTCGTGGACTTGCCAGTCCCGCCCTTTTCATTGGCGAAAACAATAAAATGCGGCTTAGCGCCAACCATAGTGCCCCGACTGTCCCTCTTGAATTCGGCCCCGGCGCCCAGCAAAGAACGCCCGTCATCAATAGGCTTAACCTGTATCGGAGGCCAACCGGCCGTGCAAACAATCCGTAGCGTCGAAGCGCTCAGAAGCGCCGTCAGCGTGTTGCGCGCAGGGGGTGGCGGCGTGGCGTTCGTGCCCACGATGGGCGCTCTTCATGCCGGCCATATGGCACTGGTCGCGGAGGCGAAGCGCCGCGCGGCGAATGTCGTCGCGTCGATTTTCGTAAACCCCGCCCAATTCGCGCCGAACGAGGATCTCGATCTCTATCCGCGGCGCGAGCAGGCGGACGCGGAGATGCTCGAGGCGGCAGGCTGCGCCTTGCTGTGGGCCCCCGACGCGGCGACCATGTATCCGCAGGGGCACGTCACCAGCGTGCATGTCGCGAGGATCGGCGACGATCTGTGCGGCGCGGCCCGCCCCGGCCATTTCGACGGGGTCGCCACCGTCGTCGCCAAGCTGTTCAACCAGATCCAGCCCGACGTCGCGCTGTTCGGCGAAAAGGATTATCAGCAGCTCGCGTTGATCCGGCAGATCGTCCGCGACCTCGATTTTCCGATCGCAATCGTCGGCGTGCCGACGCAACGCGATGCCGACGGCGTCGCGCTCTCCTCGCGCAACGCCTATCTCTCCGCCGAGCATCGGATCATCGCCAGGGCGCTGCCGCGCGCGCTCGGCGAGAGCGCGCAGGCGATCCGCGAAGGCGCCGCCGTCGCCGCGACGCTCACCGCCGCGGTCAAGGAACTCGGCGAGGCCGGTTTCGACGCTGTCGACTATGTCGAGTTTCGCGATGCGGAGACGCTCGCGCCGCTGGCCGAGCTCGACCGTCCGGCGCGCCTGCTCGCCGCCGCGCGCATCGGCGGGACGCGCCTGATCGACAATCTCGCGGTACATCCGGTCAAGTAGCGGCCGGCGATTCAGGGCCAAAGCGTAAGCGCGACGTTAACCATTTCTTTGCAGACTATGCCCCAGACACTTTGCGTACAGAGTGAACACAGGGGGCAATTTCAATGGCCAACAGTCTGAAATCCGCAGAATTCCTGCTCGAGCGCCGGCTCGCCGACGCGGCGCATGGCGACGCCAAGGCGCTTTACGAGCTGGGCGTTGCTTATTCCACCGGGAGCAGTGTCGAGGTCGATCTGATCGAGGCGCACAAATGGTTCAACCTCGCCGCGCTCAACGGCAGCAAGCTGGGCCAGCAATGCCGCGCCGAGATTGCCGAGGAAATGTCCGCCCGTGAGATCGCCGAGGCCCAGCGCCAGGCGCGCGCGTGGCTCTCGCAAACCGGCCTGCGCAACGCCGCCTGACACTTCTGCCCCGCTCGTTGATCGTGCCGGCGCAGGCCGGCACCCGCACGACGAGGAGATGGGCGCGACATAAGCCGGCCCGGGGCCCGAGCCGACGCTGACGCGACAGCGTGAAGCGAACGCTCAGCCCTTCTTGAACGGCGTCATTTCGGCCAGCGCGCCGATCTCTTCGACGACCGCATTCCGCTCCGCCTCCAGAAAATCGGCCACCGCCTCGCGGAAACGCGGATCGGGCAGATAATGCGCCGAATAGGTCGGCACCGGCCGATAGCCGCGGGCGAGCTTGTGCCCGCCCTGGGCGCCAGCCTCGACGCGCTTCAGCCCGCGCTCGATCGCGACGTCGATCGCCTGATAATAACAGATTTCGAAATGCAGATTGGGAATATCCGCGGTGGCGCCCCAATAGCGCCCGTAGAGCGTGTCCGCGCCGATCAGGTTGAGCGCGCCCGCGATCGGCACGCCGGCGCGCATCGCGAAGATCAGCATCACCCGGTCCGCCATCCGTTCGCCGAGCAAGGAGAAGAAGCGCCGCGTCAGATAGGGGCGGCCCCATTTGCGCGCCCCGGTGTCCTGATAGAAATGCCAGAAGGCGTCCCAATGACGCTCCTTGATGTCGGCGCCGCTGACCCGCTCGATGATGAGCCCCTCGACCGCGCTCGTGCGCTCCTTGCGGATCGCCTTGCGCTTGCGTGACGCGAGCGTGGCGAGGAAATCCTCGAAGCTTGCGAACCCCTCATTGTGCCAGTGGAACTGGGTGTCGATCCGGATCAGCCAGCCCGCCGCTTCGAAGACCTTGACCTCCTCCTCGGCGATGAAGGTGGCGTGCGCGGAGGACATATGGTTCTGCTGGACCACAGTCTCGGCGGCGGCGATCAGCTGCGGCGCGTGGCCGGGGTCGGGGCTGAGCAGGCGGCGGCCCGGCACCGGCGTGAACGGAACCGCGATCTGCAGCTTGGGATAATAATGGCGGCCCGCACGGTTGTAGGCGTTGGCCCATGCGTGGTCGAAGACATATTCGCCCTGGCTGTGGCTTTTGACATAGGCGGGCATCACCGCGGCGAGACTGCTGTCATCGGCGTCGATCGCGATCGGGATCGATTGCCATCCGGTCTGCGCGGTCGCGCTTTCCGATTCCTCCAGCGCCGCGAGGAAGGCATGGCTGAGGAACGGATTGTCGGCGCCCGCGCAGCGATCCCATTGCCCGGCGGCGAAGCTCGTCACCCCGTCGCCGATGCGCGCGATGATGTCCTCAGAACTCATTGGGCCGCCATTTCGTGGATGATCTGATCGGCGTGGAGCGCGGCAGTCTCCGCCTCGCGCGGCGTGCGCACCGTCCAGCTGACCACTGTGAGGCCGCGCGCACGCTGACGGGCGGCGAAGGACGAGGGGAGGCTGCGGATGTCATAAGCGAGGAAATCGGGTCTTGCGTAGCGGAGGGCAAGAGAGCGCGTGAGGCGTCTTTTCTTTCCCTCTTCGCTGATCACCAGTCCGCGAATGATGTGCGGCGCGCGGCGCGCGAACCACCGGACGGCGGCCGGATGGAACGACATGATCGCCGCCGGACCGCGATACTCGTCGAGCGCCGCGCGCACCGAGCGGCACAGCGCGCCGCTTGCGTCGCGCCCCGACTTTATCTCGATCAGGACGGGGGCCCGGCCGGCGATCAGCGCCAACACGTCGGACAGCGCGGGAATGGTCTCGTCGGAGCGCTTGAGCGTGATGGCCGCGAGCTCGTCGGGCCGAAGGTCGGCGATCGGGCCGTGGCCCTCGGCGAGCCGGTCGAGTTCGTCATCGTGGAACACGAAGGCCGAGCCGCCGAGGCTCGCCTGAACGTCGAGCTCGATGCCGAAGCCCCCCGCATTCGCCGCGGCGAAGGCGGCGCGGCTGTTCTCCGGCCGGTCCGGCCCATGCAGGCCGCGATGCGCGAATGCTCTGGCCGCAAGCCAGTCTGGCC
>JAQGLH010000377.1 GCA_028293005.1 Alphaproteobacteria bacterium | reverse complement strand
CCCGAGCGGTCGGCGGCGATGGCCTCGAACGCGGCTTCGGCGGCGAGCATTCCCGACTTCATGGCCGTGTGGCTGCCCTTGATCCGTGGCACGTTGACGAAGCCCGCGGAGCAGCCGATCAGCGCGCCGCCCGGGAAAGCGAGCTGGGGAAGCGACTGCCAGCCGCCTTCGTTGATCGCGCGCGCGCCGTAGCTGACCCGCCGGCCGCCTTCGAGCAGCGCGCGGATCTCGGGATGCTGCTTCCAGCGCTGGAATTCTTCGAACGGCGAAAGATACGGATTGCGGTAGTTGAGCGCCACGACGAGGCCGAGCGCCACCTGATTGCCTTGCTGATGATAGATGAAGCCGCCGCCCCAGGCGTCGCTCAGCGGCCAGCCCTGGGTGTGGATGACTCTGCCCGCCTTATGCTTCGCTGGATCAACGTCCCAAAGCTCTTTGAGTCCTATTCCATAGACTTGTGGGCTGCTTTTGGCATCGAGAGCGAAAATGCGCTTGAGTTCCTTGGTGAGGTGGCCGCGCGCGCCTTCGGCGAAGAAGGTGTAGCCGCCGTGAAGCTCCATGCCCGGCTGGTAGTCCGGCTTGTGCGTGCCGTCGCGCGCCACGCCCATGTCGCCGGTCGCGACGCCCTTCACCGACCCATCGTCATGATAGAGGATCTCGGCCGCGGCAAAGCCGGGAAAGATTTCGACACCAAGCGCTTCGGCCTCGCCAGCCAGCCAACGGCACAGATTGCCGAGCGACACCGTGTAATTGCCCTCATTGCTCATCAGCGGCGGCATCAGCAGGTGCGGAAGCACGTATTTGCGCTTTTGCGTGAGCACCCAATGGTGATTTTCGGTGACCGGCACGGTCAACGGGCTGCCGCGCTCGCTCCAATCGGGCAGAAGCTCGGTCAACGCGCGCGGATCGACGACCGCGCCCGATAGGATATGGGCGCCGACCTCGGAGCCTTTTTCGAGGATGCAGACAGAGATTTCACGGTTCTGCTCGGCAGCAAGCTGCTTCAGCCGGATCGCCGCGGCAAGGCCGGCAGGCCCCGCGCCGACGATCACCACGTCGTAGGACATCGACTCGCGCTCGGCCATTTTACCTCCGATTTGCGCCGCCTGGACTCCTGTCGTCGCACGCAGCCAACGTCTGGCAGATAAGGGGCAATTTTTCAGTTGACCACCCCTCCTCCTGCTGACTCAAAGAGCATGTGGTGTGGGGAAAAGAGCCGGCTTCCGCTGCGGACGTCGCAAACGTGCTGCAGTGGTGGAGCGATGCGGGGGTCGACTGTCTGGTCGACGAGCCTCCGCACGACTGGTTGCGCACCAAGCCCAAGCCCTCTGCCGCGACCGACATGGCCGCACGGAACGTAATTGCCGAGCCGGGCGCCAGCCTGCCCGACCAGCTCGATCTGTTTCGTGCGTTTCTTGCCGGAAGCGACACCCTCCCCTTCGCCTCGCCCGGCGTGCAGCGCGTCTGCCCGTCCGGGGACCCGGCTTCGGGCCTGATGCTGCTGACCGACATGCCCGCCGCCGAGGATTGCGGCTCGGGCGTATTGCTGTCCGGCGAGGCCGGCGGGCTGTTCGATCGGATGCTGGCGGCGATCGGCCGCAGCCGCGAGACCGTCTACCTCGCGGCTTTCTCGTGCCTGCGCTCGCCAAGCGGCGCGTTCAACGAGGACGGCGCGACTCGCTGCGCGACGCTCGCCCGCCACCATATCGGCCTCGCCGCGCCCAAGGCGCTGCTGCTGCTCGGCGACACCTGCTCAAAGGCTTTGCTCGGCATGCCGATGATGCAGGCGCGCGGGCGCTGGCACCAATTATCAACCCACGCGGGCGATATTGCCGTGATGGCAAGCTTCGCCCCTTCCTACCTCCTCGATCAGCCCACGGCCAAAAGACACGCCTGGGCCGATCTTCAGATGCTGATGGACAAGCTCGACCAATGAATGCGCTCAAGCCTCTTCTGCTCGCCGCGACGATGTTGTTCGCCGCCGCTCCGCTGCAGGCGGCAAGCGAGCCGGCGATGGGCGATCTTTCAACAGCCTTGCCGACGCAGCTGACCCCAGCGCAGCGCGCCGATTACGGCGCGATCTTCGCGGCGATCCGGGCTTCGGACTGGATCGCCGCCTCGACCCGCATCGCGCTGGTCGGCGACGGACCGTTGACCGCAGTCGCGAACGCCGAGCTCTATCTTGCCAAGGGCTCGCCCAAGGTCGAGCTCGAGCCGCTGATGGCGCTTCTCACGCAAGCGGCCGATCTGCCGCAGGCGGCGCAACTGTCGCGGCTTGCGGCGACGCGCGGCGCGCTCGAGCTTCCGCCGGTGGCGCAAGCACAGCGGCTGATCTGGGGCGAAACCCAGCCGCGCCGTGCGCGCGCGAAGAGCATCAAGGGCGACATGATCGCGTCCGAGCTCGAAGGCCTGATCCAGCCGCTGATCAAGGACAACCAGCCCGCCGCCGCGGAAGCCTTGCTCGGCGAGCGCGAAGCGGCGCTGACGCCCGACGCGCTCACCGAATATCGCCAGCGGATCGGCTGGTCTTATTATATCGTCGGCGACGACCGTTCGGCGAGGCGGATGGCCGACAAGGCGCGTGCCGGGATCGGCGAATGGGTATTGCAGGCCGAATGGCTCGCCGGCCTCGCAGCGTGGCGGATGCACGATTATGATGCGGCCGCCGGCAATTTCGCCACCGTCGCCGCGCGCGCGACCGAGGTCGAGCTGTCCGCGGCCGGCCATTATTGGGCTGCCCGCGCCGACATGGCCGGCGCGCACCCGGAGCGGGTCCAGGCGCGGCTGCGCACCGCCGCTCGGATGAACGAGACCTTCTACGGGATGCTTGCGCAGAGCGCGCTTGGCATCGTCGCCGCCAATCCGAACGCGTTCCACAATTATCGCGACGCGGAATGGCGTGGGGTGGCCGGCCGCCCGAACGTCAAGGCTGCGATCGCGCTGGTCGAGATCGGCGAGCGCGATCTTGCCGAGGAACTGATCCGCTATCAGGCGAAAATCAGCCCGAGCGACCACAATGGCCTGCTCCATCTCGCGTCTGTGCTCAACCTTCCCGCGACGCAGCTTTGGCTCGCCCACAACCGGCCGCAAGGCGCGCAGATCAACATGGCGGCGCGTTATCCGGCCCCGGACTGGAAGCCGGCGCGCGGCTGGCGAGTCGATCCTTCGCTCGTCTTCGCGCATACGCTTCAGGAATCGGGCTTCCGCGCCACGGTGGTGAGCAGCGCCGGCGCGACCGGCCTGATGCAGGTGAGGCCCGGCACCGCCAGCGACATCGCCCGCAGCCGCGGCGAGATCCTCGATCCGCGGCAATTGACCGAGCCCGCGACCAATATCGAATACGGCCAGTCCTATCTCGAATTCCTGCGCGACGACCGCGGCACCGGCGGACTGCTCCCCAAGGTGATCGCCGCCTATAATTGCGGACCGCTGCCGGTCGCCGAATGGAATTTGCGCGAGATGGATGGCGGCGATCCGCTGCTCTACATCGAATCGATCCCTTATTGGGAAACGCGCGGCTACGTGCCGATCATCCTGCGCAATTACTGGGTCTACGAGCAAAGGGCGGGACGCCAGCAATCGAACAGCCGCACCGCTTTGGTGCAGGGACTGTGGCCGCGCTTCCCCGGCCTCCCCGGCGCGACCGCCGTGCGGATGAAGAGCAAGAGCTACGCAGCGGCGGCGCAAGGAACCAAGTAAGCGGCGGCAGTGGACGGTCGAGGGCTGACCGTCGCAACGCGCGCGCGTTGCGAGAGGAATTTCTCTCTCACACCCCTCTCGGTTCTGCTCACTCCAGCCCGCTCCTGCGCGTCGAGAGAGCGGCGAGCATTTGTTCTTGCTATGTTCTCACCGACTGTGCATTCCTCACCCGGTGAAACTACCCGATGCACGCCGCGGCCGCGGGGCCCCCGAGAATCGGACGCCGACCCGCTTCGGACTGGCGGCGCGCGAGCCGGACGGCGATTGGCTCGACGCGCGCGACGAGCTCGACGGCGGGCCGCCGCCGCTGCGCACCACCGTCACGATCGAGAAACCCAAGACGATCCTGGCCAGGAACAGCTCGCCCGACGTCGGCTTCGACCGCTCGATCAATCCCTATCGCGGCTGCGAGCACGGCTGCATCTATTGCTTCGCGCGTCCGACGCACGCTTTCCATGACCTCTCGCCGGGGCTCGATTTCGAATCGAAACTGTTCGCCAAGCCGGACGCGGCGAACTTGCTGCGCGCCGAGCTGTCGAAGCCCGGCTACAAGGCGTCGCCGATCGCGATGGGAACCAACACCGATCCCTATCAGCCGATCGAGGCACGCTGGCGCATCACCCGCGCGGTCGTCGAAGTGCTCGCCGAGACCCGCCACCCGTTGATGATCACCACCAAGTCCGACCGCGTGCTGCGCGATCTCGACCTGCTCGCGCCGATGGCGGCGCAGGGCCTGGTCTGCGTGGCGCTGTCGGTGACCTCGCTCACCCCCGAAGTCTCGCGCACGCTGGAGCCGCGCGCGGTTTCGGCGAAGAAAAGGCTCGCCGCGGTCAAATCCCTGAGCGAGGCCGGCGTGCCCGCCCACGTCGCGATCGCACCGGTCGTGCCGGCGGTCACCGACCACGAGATCGAGGCCATCGTCGCGGCGGCCGCCGAAGCGGGCGCGACGGGCTGCTTCTACATTCCGGTGCGCCTTCCCCATGAGGTCGCGCCCTTGTTCCGCGCCTGGCTCGACGAACATTATCCCGACCGCGCCAACAAGGTGATGGCGATCATCCAGTCGCTGCGCGGCGGCCGCGACAACGACCCCAATTGGTTCAGCCGCATGCGGGGCTCTGGCCCCTGGGCGGAGCTGCTGGCGACGCGGTTCAAGATCGCCACGGCCAAGCATGGGCTCAACAAGGCGAAGATCGTGCTTCGCACGGACCTGTTCGAGCCGCCGCAGGGACCTCAACTACGGCTATTCTGAACTTGGGCGACACCGTCGCGGCGGGTTGCCCGGGCCCGCCAATGCTCGACGGCGTTGATGAACGATGGCGTTGGCCCTAACCAGAGATCATGCACGCGCGCTCCTCGCCCTGCCTTCCCTTTCGTACCGCGCTTGGTTTCGCGGGGGCGCTGCTCTGCGTCTTGGCGACCCCCGCGTGCGCGGAGCAGCCGCGTGTGCCAAGCACCAGGCCGCCATTGGCGTTCGCCGGCGTGCCGAACCTCACATTCGCTTATTACGACGTCTCGGGCCGGACCATCGACGAGATCAGGCGCTCGCTCGACGCGCGGCAGCCGCGCGATCCCAACGACGGGACGAGCGTCGCCGCGCTCAGCAGCTGGTCGATGCGCTGGGGCTGGCGCGCACGCGGCGGCGGCGGCTGCGACCTGGCGAACCCCTCGATCGATTTCGGCGCGCGGATCCAGCTGCCGAGGCTCGTGACCCAGAGCGAGCTGGCGCCCGAGCTGCTCGCGCGCTGGCGCAGGTTCATCGCCGCCGTCGAGGCGCATGAGTCGCGCCATGTCCGTTATGCCTACGAGCACCGCCGCGACGTCGCCGCAGCGATCAGGGCAAGCGATTGCGCCGGCGCCGCATCGGCGGCCGCGGCAGCCGTGCGCGCGATCGCCCAGCGCGACATCGACTATGACCGCGCAACCCGCCACGGCACCACC
Organism: Alphaproteobacteria bacterium; assembly: GCA_028293005.1. The sequence goes on along the minus strand of JAQGLH010000377.1, from coordinate 4,268 downwards.
GAGGGCGCGGTCTTCCCGTAAGATGCGCGCGGGCGTCTCCAGCCGCTGCGGGCGCGGGTCCTCAGGAAACCAGCGCCAGCCGGGGAGCTTCGGCAACCGCCAGCCGGACCGCGGTCACGCCTTCGATGCGCTCGATGCGCGCCGCCATTTCGGCGTCGAGCTTGAGATCGCGGCCGAGCACCAGATCGGCGTGGCCGCCCGGCATCGCCACGCGCAATTTCAGCTGGCCATTGCCGCCGCGCTCGCCGGCGATCGCGGCGGCGAGCAGCGGTAACACCATTTCATCTTCGATCTCGACCTCGAGCTGGAGCCGGGTGCGCTTCGACAGGCTCTCGAACGACTGGATGCTCTTGACGGTGACTCGCGGGGTCTCCTCGCCGGGCCGCCGGTCGAGCTCCACGTTGAGCAAGCCGCAGGCACCCGCCTTGGCGGCATCCTCGATCTGCGCGGCGACCGCATCGTCGAACACGGTGGCGACGAACTGCCCGGATGCATCGGACATCGTCGAGAGCAGATAGCGGCGGCCGCGCGCCGAAGTGCGCCAGCGTGCATCCTCGACCAGAGCGGCCATCACCGATGCCGAGCGGCCGCCGTCGGCCGGCGCCGGCAACGCGCCGAGATCGGCGAAATTCTTCGCGCCATGCGCTTCGGCGAGATGGCGATAGTGATCGATCGGATGCGCCGAGAAATAGAAGCCGAACGCTTCCTTCTCCTGCGCCATGCGCTGCGCGAGCGTCCAGCTGGCGGAGGCCGGCATGCGAATCGGGACGACGTTCGAGCCGCCTTCGCCGAACAGCCCGCCCTGCCCGCTGACTCGCGCATCGGCGGCACTCGAGGCATGGGCGAGGATCGTCTCGGCCGCGGCGAACACCGCGGCCCGCTCCCTCGCTACGCCATCGAATGCCCCGGCGGCGGCGAGGCTTTCGAGTTGGCGGCGGTTGAGCACCCGCGGGTCGACGCGCTCGGCGAAATCGTCGAGGGAGTCGAAGCGGCCGTTGGCGCGCCGTTCGTCGACCAATTGCTCCATCGCCTTTTCGCCGACGCCCTTCAGCGCGCCGAGCGCATAGCGTACGGCGTGGGACCCAGCATCGCCGGCGCCATGCGCTTCGCCAAGGACTTCAACCGCAAACTCGGCTTCGCTGGCGTTGATGTCGGGCGGCAGGCAGGCAATCCCGAGCCGCCGCATGTCGTCGGTGAAGATCCCCAGCTTGTCGGTCTGCGTCATGTCGAAGCACATCGAGGCGGCGTAGAATTCGACCGGATGATGCGCCTTCAGCCAAGCGGTCTGGTAGGCGATCAACGCATAAGCGGCGGCGTGGCTCTTGTTGAAGCCGTAGCCGGCGAACTTGTCGATCAAATCGAACAATTCGTTTGCCTTGGGACGCTCGATCGCATGCGCGGCGCAGCCGGTGACGAAGCGCTCGCGCTGCGCGTCCATCTCGCTCTTGATCTTCTTGCCCATCGCGCGGCGCAGCAAATCGGCCTCACCGAGGCTGTAGCCGGCGAGCACCCGCGCCGCTTCCATCACCTGCTCCTGATAGACGAAGATGCCGTAAGTCTCCCTGAGCACCTCCTCGAGCATTGAGTGCGGATAATCGATCGGCTCGCGCCCGTTCTTACGCGCGCCGAACATCGGAATATTGTCCATGGGGCCCGGCCGGTAGAGCGAGACGAGCGCGATGATATCCTCGAAGCTGGTCGGTTTCACCGCCGCGAGCGTGCGGCGCATGCCCTCGGATTCGAGCTGGAACACGCCGACGGTCTCGCCGCGTTGGAGCAATTTGTAGACTTCGGGATCGTCCCAGGCGAGGCGCGCCAGATCAACCTCGATCCCGCGGCGGGCGAGCATCTGCACCGCTTTCTGCAGCACCGACAAGGTCTTGAGGCCAAGGAAGTCGAACTTCACGAGCCCCGCCGCCTCGACATATTTCATGTCGAACTGGGTGACCGGCATGTCCGAGCGCGGATCGCGGTAGAGCGGCACCAGCTCGTCGAGGCGCCGATCGCCGATCACAACGCCGGCGGCATGGGTCGAGCTATGGCGCGGCAGTCCTTCGAGCTTCATCGCAAGATCGAACAGGCGGCGGACGGCGAGATCGTTCTTATATTCGGCGGCAAGCTCCGAAACGCCGTTCAGCGCGCGGTTGAGCGTCCAGGGATCGGTCGGGTGGTTGGGGATCGCCTTGGCGAGCCGGTCGACCTGGCCGTAGCTCATCTGCAGCACGCGGCCGGTGTCCTTGAGCACCGCGCGCGCCTTGAGCTTCCCGAAGGTGATGATCTGCGCCACCTTGTCGGTGCCGTAACGCTGCTGGACGTAGCGGATCACCTCGCCACGGCGGGTTTCGCAAAAATCGATGTCGAAGTCGGGCATCGACACGCGTTCCGGGTTGAGGAAGCGCTCGAACAGCAGGCCGAGTCGGATCGGATCGAGATCGGTGATGGTGAGCGCCCAGGCGACCACCGAGCCGGCGCCGGAACCGCGGCCCGGCCCGACCGGAATGTCATTTTCCTTGGCCCATTTGATGAAGTCGGCGACGATCAGGAAATAGCCCGGAAAGCCCATGCCGGCGATGATCTCGACCTCATAGTCGAGCCGCTTGAAATAGCCCTCCCGTTCCTCCGTGCCGAGATTCTCATAAGTGGCGAGGCGTGCCTCGAGCCCGTTACGCGCATCGCGGCGAAGCTGCTCGGCCTCGGCCTCGACATTGCCGGCGAGGCTGGGCAGTATCGGCTTGCGCTTGGGGGCACCGACGGCGCAGCGGCGCGCGATCACCGACGTATTGTCGATCGCCTCCGGAATATCCTCGAACAGCGCACGCATCTCCGCGGGCGGCTTGATCCAGGCTTCGGGCGATGATTTCACGCGATCGTCGCGATCGATCTGGCTGGATTGGGCGATGCACAGCATCGCGTCGTGCGCCTGGTGGAAGGCGGCATCGGCGTAACAGGCGGGGTTGGTGGCGACGAGCGGCAGATCTCGCGCATAAGCGAGGTCGATCAGCGCCTGTTCGGCATTCTCCTCGGTCGCATCCCCGCGTCGGCAAAGCTCTATATAGAGGCGTCCGGCGAACAGCGTTTCGAGCCGATCCAGATAGTGATGCGCGGACTGAACCTGGCCCTCGGCGATCAGCCGCGCAAGCGCGCCCTCCCCGCCCGCAGTCAGCGCGATAAGTCCGCCAGTCCGCCCTTCGAGCGTATCGAACGCGACATGCGCGGCATCCTCGACGGGGCGGCCGAGGTGCGCGTCCGACACCAGAGCGCACAGATTCTGGTAGCCCGCTTCGTCCTGGGCATAGAGCGCGAGCCAATCGAGCAACGGCGGCTTGCCGTCAGGCGTGCCCGGCCGCGCATTGGGGCGAGCGACGGCGAGCATCGCACCGATGATCGGCTGCACGCCCTCGGCGAAGCAGGCATCGTTGAATGGCATCGCGGCGTAGAGACCATTGCGGTCGGTCAGCGCCGCCGCCGGAAGGTCGAGCTGCTTGGCGCGCTTGGCGATCGCCTTCGGCTCGATCGCGCCTTCGAGCATCGTGTAGCAGGAGAAGATTCGCAGCGGGACGTAAGGCTCGGCCATGGTTACTTTATGGGCCGTGCGGGCCCCGAAGGGAACCGGCGACGCCGGCTTTTCCACAGGAATCGAGGAACCTTGTTCTTCCAGGTCGGGGAGGATCCTGGCTATTGCTCCGCCATGATCTCGCGGATCTCGGCGATGCGGTCGAGATAGGCGCTCTCGATACAGGCCTCGTTCCGACATCGGTCACGCCAGTTGATAAAGCGGCCGCGGGTGCGCCAGAGCTCCGCTCGAGTCCCGCCGTCGGCGTCGCTCATCGCGGCAGCCTGCAGCGAAGACGTCCGTCGATCGAGCGCCGACAGGCGGCGGTCCGAGCAGACCAGAAACGCGCTCCGCGCCAGGGCAGGACTGCAGCCGGAACGCGCCGCGCCCGCGGCGGGCGCCGCAGCGCGGGAAACAGCGGGCATCTTCGGTGAAGCGTCGGCAATCTCGGAGGCTTGCTTCGCCTGGGGCGCTTTCGCTCTGGCCAGCGCTTCCGCCAGCGCGGGTTCCGCTTCGGCTTTAACCGGCGTCTTGCGCGCCTTCGCCTGTGCCAGCGCCGGGCGTGACCGCTTGCCTGGCTGCGCAACCGGCTTCGGCTCGAGGCGGGCAAGCACGGCCTCGACCTCGCGCAAACGCGATGGCCTTGGCTTGGGGACGATGCCTGCCCGCCGCATCGGGGGCGGCAACTTGCGCGCCGCTGCAAGAGCCTGGCGGA
>JAQGLH010000366.1 GCA_028293005.1 Alphaproteobacteria bacterium | reverse complement strand
TATCGTCCAACAGGCGCGTGAGCCTATTTCTATTGGATCTTGTCTTTGTTGTAGACCACCGCGGCGACATTGAGGATGTCGAGGATCTTCTCGAGCGCCTTGGGCTCGTCGACCTGCTCCATCGCCGCGAGTTCGCGCGCGAGACGGCTCGACGCCGCCTCGAATATCTGCCGCTCTGAATAGCTCTGCTCGGGCTGGTCCTCGGCGCGGAACAGGTCGCGAGTCACCTCGGCGATCGACACGAGGTCGCCCGAGTTGATCTTGGCTTCATATTCCTGCGCGCGACGCGACCACATGGTGCGTTTCACCTTGGGCTTGCCCTTCAGCGTTGCGAGCGCTTCCTGCATCGTCTTGTCCGACGACAATTTGCGCATGCCGACGCTTTCCGCTTTGTTGGTCGGAACGCGGAGCGTCATTTTCTCCTTTTCGAAGCGCAACACATAAAGTTCGAGCTGCATGCCCGCGATATCGGTGCTCTGCAGTTCGATGACACGGCCAACCCCGTGCTTGGGGTAAACTACGTAATCGCCAACGTCGAAGCTCAACGCCTTCGCTGCCATTTAATAGACCTTCCTATGGAAACAGCCGCAAAACGCATGCTATTGCCGCATCCGTCCCCACCTGACGCAGTTCAGACACCGGGTTTTGCAGCGATTCGTCTAGATCGCTAAAAGGCGAACGCATTTGCGCCCGCTCGGTGCGGATTATCTAACATAAACTAGGCGCAAAAGCTAGCCTCGCGGCGGATGGGCGTCCGGGCAACGCGTTTCAGCCCTGCGCGCCACCCTCGCGACGGTCGGTTCAGTGGCCTCGGCCGAGCTGATTCATGCGGATCGCGCCAAAGCGCGCTCGGCTCAGTCGCCCTGGCCGGGCTCCGCCGAGAAATATTTCTCGAACTTGCCGCTCTCGCCCTTGTGCTCGTCGGCGTCGGCCGGCGATTCCCGCTTGCGGGTGATGTTCGGCCATTGCGAGGCATATTCGGCATTGATCTCGAGCCACTTTTCCTGGCCCGCCTCGGTGTCCGGCAGGATCGCCTCGGCGGGGCATTCGGGCTCGCAGACGCCGCAATCGATGCACTCGCTCGGATTGATCACGAGCATGTTGTCGCCTTCATAGAAGCAATCGACAGGGCATACCTCCACACAGTCCATATATTTGCAGCGGATGCAATTGTCGGTGACGACATAGGTCATTGGGCTTCTCCTGGCGTGCCCACCCCCTAATCGCCCAGCGCTTGGCTCGTCAACGCCCGTTCGGCAATCTCGCTGTAAAGCAGGCGCGCTTCCGCCGGCGGACCGCGCCGCGCGGGCAGGGCTTCGACGCGGATCACTCGCACCGTGCCGTGCATCGCAAAGCTCAACACGTCACCCACCCGCACCGGGGCGTGCGCGCGATCGACGATCCTGCCGGCGAGGCGGATTCGTCCTTCCTCGGCCATCTTGTGGGCAAGCGCACGGGTCTTCACGATGCGCGCGAACCAAAGGAATTTGTCGAGCCTGAGGCTGACACCTTCAGCCATAAGCGCCCTCAGCCATAAGCGGCCTCAGCCATTGCGGCGCAGGCCAGCGAGCGCGGCAAAGGCATGCGACGGCGCGGTCTCGCGCGTCTGGCGCCGCGGCGCGCGGCCTTTCCAGATCCAGCCGACATCGTTGGCGGCCGGCCTGAAACCGATGTCGCGCATGAGCCGCGCGATCGACTGCGGATGAAGCCCCAGCGAGGTGACGAGCGACGTGTTGACGACATCCTGCTGCTTGCCCGCGCGTGCCTGATGGGCATGGCGCGCGAGCCGCTCGACGAGATCGACACGCAGCATTTGCGGGCCAAGCATCCTGAAGCCCAGCTTGGCGAGGAAGACGCGCTCGACATTGTCAGATGTCGCGTCGGGGGTCGGCAGCACGACGCTCGCCGGAGGCGGTAGCGTCGGCATCAGCCCGCCCGCCGCAGCGACACGAAGCGCGGTGCGCCAGCGCAGCGCTTCGGGCTTGAGCGCGTCGGGGAGGAAGAGGTCGAGCGCGCCGATCCGGACACCCAGGCCGGTCAGCGTCTTGCGCTGCAGGGGATCGAGCCCGGCGAGCGGCGCCGCCACTTCGCATCGGTCGATCACGCCGCCTTCATCGACGATCATCGCCAGGATCGAGCGCACGCCGGCCGGCATCGCCGGATCGCGGGCGGCGGCCCCCGCGGCGCGGAGCGGGCCGAGCGCACGCTCGACCTGCGTGCGGATCCACGTCTGGAGGCGTTCGATGACGGCATTGCGGCCCCGCTCGGACAAGGATGCGAGACGCTTGTCGAGCAACAGCCGCGGCGAAAGCAAATTCTTGCCGGGCCCGAGCCGCGCGACGTCGTGGCCGCGCCACAGGATCGCGACGGGCTGCGTCGGTACCGTCCGCAACGTGAAATTATGGTCGGCATCGGCGACCAGCGCCGCTGCGCGCTTCTCGAACTCACCGCCGAGCCGCCGCTCCGCGGCGGCGAGCAGCATCTTGCGATCGGCATGGCGGGCGCTGGGATCGACCTCGAAATGGAAGCCGCGCAGCGATCCGATCGCATAGCTGCCGACGCTCACTTCGCCCTGCTCGTCGACGATCACCGGGAAATCGGCCGCCGCGCTGCCGCTCGCGAGGTCGCGCATCAGCACCGAGGTGCGGCGGTCGACGAAACGCTGGGTCAGACGCTCGTGCAAAGCGTCCGACAGTCTTTCCTCCACCTCGCGCGTGCGCTCGGCCATCGCCGCGGGGTCGCTCAGCCAATCGGCGCGGTGGGCGATATAGGCCCAGGTGCGCACTCCTGCGATGCGGTCGGCGAGCGTGTCGATGTCGCCTTGGACGTTGTCGAGGCGCGCGACCTGCTCGGCGCACCAGCCGTGCGGAATGCGGCCGTTACCGTCGGTCAGATAGGCGAAGATCCGCGCAACCAGCCGCGCGTGCGGCTCGACCCCCGTCTTCCGGAAATCGGGAAGGCCGCACGCCGCCCACAGCCGCTGAACTCTCGCCGTCGATGCGGCGCGGACGCGAGTGTCGCCGTCCTCCGCCAGCCGCTTGAGCACGGCGAGGTCGACCGCTTCCGGCGCCGCGCGCAGCCCCGGCTGGTCGGGCCGCCGCTCGAGCGAGCGGATCAAGCCATCGACGCTGCGGAAATCGGGATTGCCCTCGCGCCAATAGAGGAAGTCGAGCGGTGCGAAGCGATGCTCCTCGATGGCTTCGATCTCCTCCGGGCGAAACTCGGCGGAGAGCTCGCCCTCGAGCGTCAGTACGCCGAACGTCCCGTCGCGCTGGTGACGACCGGCACGACCGGCGATCTGCGCCATCTCGGCGGTGCTGAGCCGCCGCCGGCGCTTGCCGTCGAATTTGGAAAGGCCGGCGAAGGCGACGTGGCTGACGTCCATGTTGAGACCCATGCCGATCGCGTCGGTCGCGACCAGATAATCGACCTCGCCCGCCTGATACATCGCAACCTGGGCGTTGCGCGTCCGCGGGCTGAGCGCGCCCATGACCACCGCGGCGCCACCGCGCATCCGCCGCAGCATCTCTGCGACCGCATAGACCTGCTCGGCCGAGAAGGCGACGATCGCCGAGCGCGGCGGCAGACGCGACAGCTTGGTCGGTCCGGCATAGCTCAGGGTCGAGAAGCGCGGCCGGCCGATGATCTCGGCCTTGGGAAGCAAGCTGCGCACCATCGGCGCGAGGCTTTCGGAGCCGAGGATCATCGTCTCCTCGCGGCCGCGAACATGGAGCATGCGGTCGGTGAAGACATGGCCGCGCTCGGGATCGACGCCGAGCTGCGCCTCATCGAGCGCGACAAAGGCGAAGTCGCGGTCCAGCGGCATTGATTCGGCGGTGCACAGGAACCAACGCGCATCCTTCGGCAGGATCTTCTCCTCGCCGGTGATAAGCGCGACCTGGTTCGCTCCCTTGATCTTGACGACGCGGTCATAGACCTCGCGGGCGAGCAGACGCAGCGGAAATCCAATCATTCCGCTCGAATGCGCGCACATCCGTTCGACCGCCAAATGGGTCTTCCCGGTGTTGGTCGGCCCCAGGATGGCAGCCAACGGTGCCCGGGCAAAATCGCTCATCCGCGCTACATTGGCACTGTTGCGGTGAAGCGCAACGTTTTGAATAGGTTCCCACCAATTTACACGACTCGTCGGGGAGTCGTGGCGGTTCACCGCAAGAATCGGCCAATTGGGAGAGGGCTTACTTTACATTAACTGTCTTTACCCACAGTCGTCTTGGTCTACGCGAGAGCGCGGGGGCAATGAGAGTCGCGGGGGGCCGAACGCCTTGTTTCAATTCCATGATATTGGCGGTGGTCCCGGCGGCGGCGCGGCTACGCTGAATCTGGATCGCTCGCTGGTCCGCTCCGCCTTCAAGCCCACCTTTCCAGCCGCTTTCACACCCGCATTCTTCCCCGGAAATTTTTCGCCTGCCAAAGGCTTCGACCGGGCTCTCGTACCGGCCACCGCACTGGCCGCAGCCAAAACCAGGATCAAGGCACGACTCGCGGAGCTGGAACTGGTCACCGATCTCGGCACGCGGATCGGCTCGCGCGAGTGGCTGCGCGGCTTCGCCGCCTGCGCCGCGCTTTGCTATACGGCTTATTCGTTCGCCCCGAGCATCGAGCCGCTGGTCGGCGCCTCGCCCGCGCCGCTTGGTGACGCGCAGTGGGAAGAAGCCCGCTCGCTCGCGATCTCGCCGCTCGCTTACGGGGCCGACACCGGCCGGCGCATGGCCGCGAGCGATGTCGTCGAGCCGCTCGCCGACACGCCGGAGCGCCCCAGCATCGATCTGCTCGCCACCCTCGGCCGCGGCGACGGCTTCGGCCGTGTGCTGCGGCGTGCAGGGATCGGCAAGGATGAGGCTGACGGCGTCGCGCAGATGGTCGGCGATGTCATTCCGCTGAGTGGGATCAGCCCCGGCACGACGATCGATGTCACGCTCGGTCGCCGTCCTTCGAAGGACATTGCCCGCCCGCTCGAGGCGCTTTCGTTCCGTGCCAGCTTCGACCTCAAGCTCGAGATCCGCAGGATCGGCGGCTCGCTCACTCTGATTCGCCGTCCGATTGCGGTCGACGACACGCCGCTCCGCATCCAGGGCCGCGTCGGCTCGAGCCTCTATCGTTCGGCCCGCGCCGCAGGCGCACCGGCGCGCACGGTCGAGGCCTATATTCGCGCCGTCGCTGGCCAGATCGCGATCGGCAGCGTCGGCTCCGACGATCGCTTCGACATCATCCTCGAGCATCGCCGCGCCGAGACCGGCGAGACTGAAACCGGAGACCTGCTGTTCGCTGGCCTCGGCCGCACGCGGGCGAAGGACCTGCAGCTGATGCAATGGGCGCAAGGCGGGAAGACGCAGTGGTTCGAAGCCTCGGGCGTCGGCAAGACGAGCGGCATGCTGCAGCGGCCGGTGCCCGGCACCGTTTCCTCCAACTTCGGCATGCGCCGGCATCCGATCCTCGGCTATTCGCGGATGCACAAGGGAATGGATTTCCGCGCCGGCTACGGCACTCCGATTCTTGCCGCCAGCGACGGCCGCGTCGTGCGCGCCGGCTGGGCCGGAGGCTACGGCAAGCAGGTCCGCCTCAACCACGGCGGCGATCTCGCGACATCCTATTCGCACATGAGCCGGATCACCGCGCAACCCGGACAATTCGTCAGGCAGGGCCAGGTGATCGGCTATGTCGGCTCGTCCGGGCTTTCGACCGGTCCGCACCTCCATTACGAGGTCTACCGCTTCGGCGTTCCGGTCAATCCTGCGACATTCAAGTTCACGTCGCGCGCCCAGTTGAGCGGTCGTGATCTCGCCAGCT
>JAQGLH010000302.1 GCA_028293005.1 Alphaproteobacteria bacterium | reverse complement strand
TGCCGTCGATCACCTCGATGCGGCTGTTGCGGATCAGCGCGTGGATCGGCTCGCCATGCTGCTCCTTGGGCGCGAGCTGGTCGGCCGATCCGGTTATGATCAGCGTCGGCACGGCGATATGCTTCGCAACCTCGAGCGTGTTGGTGTTGAACATCATCTGCACCGCATTCTCGAAACCCGCCAGCGACGCGGCATCGAGCAACGAGCCGGCGAGGAAGCGGACACGGTCGCTGCTGTTCGGTCCGGTCAGCATCCCTGCGAGCACGTCCGGCGGTGCGCCAATCACCCGGCCGGGGCTGAGCCATTGCTGCAGCGCCGCCTCGCGCTCGGCGCCCTGCAGTTCGCCCATAGAGCGGTTGGGCGAGAGCAGGGTGAGGCTCAACAGCAGCTCGGGATGCCTGACCGCGAAGCATGCGGCGATCACGCTTCCCCATGAGCTTCCGACCAGATGGAAACGCCCGATCGCGAGGCTCTCGCCAAAGCGACGGATGACATCGACATAATAATCGCTACCGGGATCTTGCTGCGGCGAAAGCGTGCTGCCGCCTATTCCGGGCGCATCCCAGGCGATCACCCGGAAGCTGTCCGAGAGCCCGGCGAGCTGCGCGCGGAAATTGTTCGAGTTCGAGCCTAGCCCGTGCAGGAACAGGATCGCGGGCGCGTCCGCAGGCCCCGCTTCGCGATAGTGAAGCAGCTTCTCGCCGCCGAGCTTCGCGGCCTGCAGCCTGGGCAGCGGCAGACCGAGCAGGTCCCGATCCTTGCTGGTGGCGTCGATCGCTTTGACCTTCTCTGGTTCAGGATGTTGCCGGGCTCAGCTTGACGAGAACGCGGGCATGACATGTTTGCTGAAGGCTTCGACCGAGCGCGTCGCGTTTTCAACGCTGACATCGCCGAACACGAACCAGCAGGCGAGGTAGTTGATTCCGGTCTTCTCCACCTCCTCGGCGACATAGGCCCGGGCGCCCTCGGGCGTGCCCGCGAAGCCGTTGCCGATCTCCTGAAGCGCGTCCCAATCCTCGGGATAGATCGATTCGACGAACGGGACCGGCAATCCATTGTCGTACCAAAGCTTGGCAAAGCTATCGTGCCACATCTTGTAGCCGCTCTTCGCGATCGCGCGCGCCTCGCTCTCGGTCGGAGCGATCACCATGTGGCGTGACACGCCGACCCGCGGAAGCGCGGCCTCGGGCTTGCCGAGCTTTTTCCACTCCGCCTTGAAGCGGTCCACGATGACCTTGACCGGCTCGGTCAGGCCGAGCGTCATCACGTTGACGTCGTTCTCGGCCGCCCAGACCATCGAATCGGGGTGGAGCGCGCCGTACCACAAAGGCGGATACGGCTGCTGGAAGGGACGGATCGTCATCGGCACATTGTCGAACCGGAAATGCGTGCCCTCGTAAGTGAGGCTCTCGTTTTGCAGGCCCTGGAGGATGATCTCCAAGCTCTCCTTGTAGACCGCCGCGGTCTCCGCCAGATTGACGCCGTAGAAGCCCTGCTCGATCGGCGAGACGCCGCGCCCCACGCCCAGCAACAGGCGGCCGTTCGACATCTGGTCGAGCATGCAAATCTCTTCGATCAGCCGGATCGGGTGATAAAGCGGAAGCAGATAGACCATGGGCCCGAAACGGAGCCGCTTGGTGCGCTGCGCGACGGCGGCGAGGTAGAGCCCGGGTGAAGGCGCGTGGCCGAGCGGGGTGCCGTGGTGCTCCGCGACATGATAGCCGTACAAGCCGCAACGGTCGTAGACCTCGGTCATCTTCAGTCGATTTTCGAGATGAATAGCGAGCGGTGCGCCGCTGTCGTCGACATGGTCAAACGCGCCAAACTTCATCAACGTCCTCCCCTCGTGTTTAGGCCCTCATGTTTTGGGCTGACGGACGCGGCTGCGACGAGCCACGTCCATCGCCGGCTCGACTTGTTCCTCATTTATACGAGCGAGTCGATAGACGAATGCGTTAGGCTCGAACGCAGTTCAAATTTGGGAGGGGACGGTGGATTCCGGGCCGCGCCGGATGCGCTCAGCTCACCCCGGGTCGTTCGGGAGCGGCATTCGCGGAAGCCGATGCTCAGCTCTTCGAGATCGCCACCAAGACATCGCCGATCATCGCCGCCGCTGCCGACGCGAGCGGCGCTTCGCCGCCGAAGTCGGCGGCGAGCGCTTGCGCGAGCTTCAGATCCTTCTCGCTGATCGCACCCTGCACCGCGATCGCGGTTCGCCGCGCGGCATCGCCGGGATCGCTGCGCAAGCCGACGAACATGGCTGCCGCGGGGGTCAGGACGCGATTGCGCTTCATCACCGTCAGCAACTTGTCGACCGGCACCCCCGCCGCCTCGGCGAGCGCGACCGCCTCGAGGCTCGCGAGCACCGATCCCCAGGAAGCCAGATTGTTGCAGGTCTTGAGCGCCATTGCCGAACCGAGCGGGCCGGCGTGAAGATGGTCGGTCGCGAACGCATCGATCAGGGTCGCGTGCCGCGCGGCGAGCGCCTCGCTGCCGCCGGTGATGCAGAAGACGAACGGCCCATCCCGGGTCATCTCGGTGCGCGTGACCGGCGCTTCGAGCACGTCGACGCCGAAAGCCGCGGCGCGCTCGGCGAGCGCGATCACCGTCGACGGCCGGATCGTACTGTGGATCAGCAGCACCGCGCCGCGCTTCATGACCGGGAGCAAGGCGTCGGCGCACGAATCCACCTGCCGATCGTCCTGGACGGCGATGCCGACGGCATCGCTGCCGCGGCCGACCTCGGCGACGTCCTGCGCCAGCAGCGCCCGTCCCTCGAACGCAGCCATCGCCGCGGGGCGAACATCGTGGACCACGAGCTCGATCGGCAGCTTGGCGAGCTCGCGCGCCTGGTCCGCACCGAGGCTGCCAAGGCCGATGAACCCGACGCGCCGAATTTCCCCTGTCATCATCCGCTCCTTCCCGCCCGCCCTCTTTTCGGGCGAGTCATGAACCTGTCTCATCTTTCCCGTAGCGGTCCTGCATCAGCAAACGGAACCGGCCATGAGGATCGAACAGCCCAACCGCCATCCCGAAGACCGGCATCATGAAGACCGGCATCGCGAAGACCGGCATCGCCAAGACCGGCACTATCATGTCGCCCGCGCCCGCACCGAACTCGACATAGCCTACCGCGCCGCGCAGCGGGAAGCGACCGCCCGCCATGTCGAGCTTGCATCGCTGCATCTGCGCGAGGCGCGGCTGCATCGCACTCCTCTGACCGGCCCTGCCGCCAAGGAATATGACTGGCTGCAGGACCTCGCCTATTTCCACTCGAAATGCCTCGGCCCCGGATCCGATTAAAGCCGCGATGCCGACCTATCGATTCCGCCATACCGGCAAAGGCGGGAGGGCGCGGCCGTTCCGCGCCCTGGAGCTTCCCGACCTCGGATCCGCGCGACGCGAGGCGAAGCGCCTCCTCGCGGTCGAAGCCGCGGGCGCGAGCGACGACCTGGCGCGGCGCATCGAGATCGAGCAGGTCGGAGCCGGACTCGTGCTCGTCGTGCCCTTCCACGAGCCGGTGTGGACCGACTAGGCGACAAATGTCGCGCCCGGCGCCAGACCGCTCCCACCTTAGCCGTTGACGTCGATCACCATGCGGCCGCGGACCTGGCCGGCGAGGATATCGCCGCCGAGCCGGGGAAGGTCCTCAAGCGTCGCATGCTCGGTCATCGAGTCGAGCAGGTCCAGCGGCAGCACGCGCCCGAGCCGCTCCCAGGCCTCGAGCCGCTCGGGCATCGGGCACATCACCGAATCGATGCCGAGCAAAGCGACGCCACGCAGCAGGAACGGCAGGACACTCGTGCTGAACTCGCGCCCGCCGGCGAGGCCGCAGGCCGCGATCGCCCCGCGATATTTGATCTGCGTGAGCACTGTCGAGAGCGTCGTGCCGCCGACCGAGTCGACGCACGCCGCCCAGCGCTCGGCGTCGAGAGGCTTCGAAGGGTCCGCGGAAAGCTCGCTGCGCTCGACGATCTCGGTCGCGCCGAGCTTGCGCAGATAATCGCCCTGTTCCGGCCGGCCGGTCGAAGCGGCGACCTGATAGCCGAGCTTGGCGAGCAAGGCGATCGAGACGCTCCCGACCCCGCCTGCGGCGCCGGTGACGAGCACCGTGCCGTCGCCCGGCTTCAGGCCGTGACGCTCGAGCCTGTTGATCGCGAGCATCGCGGTGTAGCCGGCGGTGCCGATCGCCATTGCGCGCTTGGTATCGATAGTGTTCGGAAGCTTGACCAATTGCCCGGCCTTCACCCGCGCCTTCTGGGCATAGCCGCCCCAGCGGTTCTCGCCCATGCGCCAGCCGTTCTGCACGACCTTGTCGCCCGGCTTGAGCGCCGGATCGTTCGAGTGCTCGACCGTGCCCGCGAAGTCGATTCCGGGTACATGCGGGAAGTTGCGCGTAAACCCGCCCAGCCCGCCGAGGATCATCCCGTCCTTGTAGTTGACGGTCGAATATTCAACCCGAACGAGCACGTCGCCCTCCGGCAACTCGGACTCGTCGACCTGCTCGACTGCCGCCCCGACCTTGCCGTCCTCCTGGCGCAGCACCAGTGCGTTGAACTTCGCCATCTCTCTCTCCCAGCTTGTGCGATCACCCGGGAAGCCCCGGAATAACGATCGGTCCGTAAGCACCGGCCCTCCAGCCCGCAAGCCCGCCCGGTGGGCGGGCGAGGTGACAGCCAGCGCAGGATGAAGGCGGGCCTGGTTTCCTGCTCTCGCAGGGATGACGGGTGAGAGCGCTCGATGCTGCGCGTAAAATCCCCGGCAAGGTCACGGGCGAATTGCTAAAGATTCAAATCGGACATAGCGTTGGCCGCTCAGCCGAAGGAGTCGGCCATGACCGCACACAGCCCCGTCGCCCGTGAAAATGCCGTCGTCAGCTTCCCCCGGGAGGATGGCTCGCGCGTTCCCTACAAGGTGTTCAGCTCGCAGGAGATCTATGATCTCGAGCAGGAGCGCATCTATCGCGGGCCGATATGGAGCTTCCTCGGGCTCGAGGCCGAAATCCTCAACCCGGGCGATTACAAGAGCACGTTCGTCGGCGACACGCCGGTGGTGATGACGCGCACCGAGGACGGCGGACTCGCCGCCTGGGTCAACCGCTGCGCGCATCGCGGCGCGATGGTGTGCCGCCATCTGCGCGGCAACGCGACCACCCACAATTGCGTCTATCACCAATGGAGCTACGACGCGCGCGGCAATCTGATCGGGGTGCCGTTCCAGCGCGGCAACAAGGGCGCGGCAGGCATGCCGCCCGACTTCGACCGCAAGGACCACGGCCTGCGCCAGCTTAGGGTCGAATCATACAAGGGCCTGGTGTTCGCGACGTTCAGCGACAGCGTCGAGCCGCTCGTCGATTATATCGGGCCGGAGATGTGCGCCTACGCCGACCGCATCTTCCAGAAGCCGATCGAATATCTCTGCTGCACGCGGCAATATGCCTATT